>CAUUIH010000005.1:0-26732 GCA_963545165.1 uncultured Veillonella sp. | reverse complement strand
GGCATAATAATGCCACCAACTAAGTTCGACACATGGTCGATATGTTGGCTTTCACAGTAAGCACTCATTTCGCTAGCGATGATACCAATCGCTCGTGGATCTACCATCGTTGCCGTCCCCACAGACACGATGTCAGCTCCTACTAGCATAAATTCTAAAGCATCTTCACCCGTCATGATGCCACCGCCTCCCATAATAGGGATATCAATAGCTTGTGCCACTTGATGCGTTAGGCGCAATGCTACTGGTTTCACGGCTGGACCAGATAAACCACCATAGATATTTCCCAACAATGGTTTTCTTGTCCGTAAATCGACAGACATGCCCAATAGGGTATTAATCATACTGATACCATCTGCACCGGCTGCTTCTACAGCACGAGCAATCTCTACGATATCTGTTACATTGGGAGATAATTTCATAATCACTGGCAAATCTGTATGTGCTTTTACTGCTTTACATACAGCAGCGGCACTCTCCGCCTGCACTCCAAACGCCATGCCTCCACATTTTACATTAGGGCAACTAATGTTGACCTCTAAAGCTGCAACACCTTCCACGGTCAATGTTTTTGCCATGAACTCGTACTCTTCCAGTGTATTACCAGAAATATTGGCAAAAATTGGCACATCATATTGTTTTAAATTTGGTAATATATCCGCTACGAATGCTTCTGCTCCTGGATTTTCTAATCCGATACAGTTCAACACACCCGATGGTGTTTCAGCAATGCGTACACCAGCATTACCAGGTCGAGCGGTCGGTGTTAGTCCTTTTACAGAAATCGCTCCTACCTCTGTGTTGAGGTCTAAATATCCATCGTATTCTAGTCCGAACCCAAAGGTGCCAGACGCTGCTACGATAGGATTTTTCATGGAGATACCACAGAACTCCACTGCTAATTTAGGATCTACAGTAGCCATTAGAAAAACACCTCCTCAGCAGGGAATACAGGACCATCTTTGCATACTTTATAGCGTGTACCACTTTTACCTTGGCATGCACAACCTACGCAACCACCAGTACCACAGCCCATGCGTTCCTCTAAGGACACTTGGCAAGGCACTTCCATTTGTTGAGCTACGGCGGCTACTCCTTTCATCATCGGCGTAGGGCCACACGTTAATACCGCATCAAACTGTTCTTCTTTCATCAGTGTTTCCATCACAGTCGTAGGATACCCCTTGGTTCCCAAAGAACCGTCATCTGTGGTGATGTGTACCGTCACAGGACTATCTTTAAACAAGTCAGCCCAAAAGGATTCACTGGCATTGCGGAATCCTAATATCACATGAGCCTCTTGACCTGGTTGTAACCGATCAGCGATACATAGCATAGGCGCAATTCCAACACCTCCACCCACTAGTAACATGCGGTCTGCCGTAGTAAAAGCTTGACCTAATGGACCCAAGCAATCCAAGGTATCTCCTTCTCGCAATTGGGTCATTATTTCTGTACCTTTACCTACCACGCGATACAATAAGTCGATGGTGCCTGCTTCAGCATCAAAGCCAGCATAGCTGATAGGTCGGCGCAACAAGGGAGCTGTGCCCCCTGTAACACGAACATTGCAAAACTGTCCTAATTGTGCCTCTTTTGCTTGTTTCGGTGCATATACGGACATTCTCCATACATCACTACCTATTTGGGTGTTATGAATCACTCGACCCATTTCTACATATCCACTCATTTATGATTACTCCATTTCATAATCTTGTACTGCATCCACTGTAATCGCATCGCCTGCGGTAGCACGACTAGCTACGACATGTAACACTTCACGAGCTGTATCCAAAGATGTTAAGCATGGCACACCCATTTCTACAGCTAATCGACGCAATTGGAATCCTTCACGCTCTGGTTGTTTACCATAAGTTAAGGTATTTAACATCAAATCTACTTTACCTTCACGAATAGCATCCGCACAGTTTGGACTGCCTTCAGACAATTTATTCACAATCGTGCAATCTACACCACGTTCTGTGAAATAACGACCTGTACCACCTGTTGCTTGAATATGATAACCCAATTCGATAAAGCCTTTTGCCAAGCGAGCCGCTTCTTCTTTATCACGGTCTGCAACAGTCATCAAAATATTGCCCTTATCAGGAATGCGCATATTTGCACCATGGATCGCTTTAAATAAAGCATCTGCATAGGTTCGGCCAATACCCATTACTTCCCCAGTGGATTTCATTTCTGGTCCCAGTGCAATTTCTACTAAACCCATTTTAGAGAAGGAGAACACCGGTGCTTTCACCGCCACATGTGGACGGGCTGGTACTAAACCTGTTGGCAATCCTAAGGTTTCTAAAGTTTCTCCTAACGCAATTCGTGTGGCATATTCCACCATGTTGATGCCTGTTACTTTACTAATGAAAGGCACTGTACGGCTTGAACGAGGGTTTACTTCGATAACATGTAACTCATCATTTGCCACGATATATTGGATATTAAGTACCCCTTTTACGTGTAAACCTTGAGCAATACGACGAGTATAATCTACGATTTGATCCGTCAATTCTTGAGACAAGTGTTGTGCTGGATATACGGCGATAGAGTCACCAGAGTGTACCCCTGCTCGTTCTACTTGTTCCATAATACCAGGAATGCATACATCGATACCATCAGAAATTGCATCGACTTCTACTTCCATCCCCACCATGTAACGGTCGATTAATACCGGGTGATCTTTGGAGGCTACTACGGCTTCCTTCATATAACGATCCAATTCTTGGTCATTATACACAATTTCCATAGCACGGCCACCTAGTACATAGGATGGACGTACAATCAATGGATATTCAAGACGTTTTGCTGCTTCCAAGGCTTCTTCATCACTTGTTACCAACGCACCTACTGGGCGAGGGATTTCTAATTTTGCCAACAATTCATCGAAACGTTCACGGTCTTCCGCCATGTCAATGCTGTCGACGGATGTACCTAGAATTTTTACACCTCGTTCTGCCAAAGGTCCTGCTAAGTTGATTGCTGTTTGTCCACCGAACTGGGCAATAACCCCTACTGGGTTCTCCTTGCGGATAATTTCCATCACATCATCTACTGTCAACGGTTCAAAGTACAAGCTATCAGATGTATCAAAGTCTGTACTTACTGTTTCTGGGTTGTTGTTGATAATGATGGATTTCATGCCTGCTTTACGCAATGCCCAAGAGGAATGTACGGAGCAATAGTCGAACTCTACGCCTTGACCGATACGAATTGGACCGGAGCCAAGAACGATAACACTGTTTTCACCGCGTGGTACTACTTCATCTTCCGTAGCGTACGCACTGTAATAGTATGGTGTATGCGCTTCAAATTCTGCAGCACAAGTATCTACATATTTATAAGTTGGATGAATATTCCATTCATTGCGTTTTTCCAATACTTCTTCTGCACTACAATTTGCATATCTAGCAATGACTTGATCTGGGAAAGAATAGCGTTTCGCAGTTTTTAAATTTGTTTCTGTTACACCATTAGCAGCCAAATCTTTTTCTACTAATACAATATTTTTAATTTTATTGATGAAGAAAGAGTTAATTTTTGTAATGTAGCAAATCTTTTCTACGCTGATTCCCGCACGAAGAGCTTGAGCAATAACGTAAAGACGTTCATCATCCACTAGTTGCAATCGCTCAATCAATTGCTCTGGAGTTTCATGAGCAATTTTTTTCAATTCAATGTGGTCTAACCCTATTTCTAAAGAACGGATGGCTTTTAATAAAGAGCCTTCTAATGTACGGTCGATCGCCATAACTTCGCCAGTGGCTTTCATTTGTGTTCCCAACGTACGGTCCGCCAAATTGAATTTTTCAAATGGCCAACGAGGAAATTTAGTTACCACGTAGTCTAGGGATGGTTCAAAGCACGCTTTTGTTTCTCCTGTTACAGCATTTGTAATTTCATCCAACGTCATGCCGATGGCCACCTTCGCCGCTACCTTAGCAATCGGATATCCCGTTGCTTTAGAAGCCAATGCGGAGGAACGAGATACACGAGGGTTTACTTCAATAACATAGTATTGATTACTGTAAGGGTCCAACGCATATTGTACATTACAACCGCCTTCGATTTCTAAGTAGCGAATGATATCAACAGAGGCTGTACGCAACATTTGGTATTGTATATCATTCAATGTTTGCGATGGTGCCACTACTACTGAATCACCTGTATGCACCCCTACTGGGTCAATGTTTTCCATGTTACATACGATGATACAGTTGTCTGCGCGGTCACGCATCACTTCATATTCGACTTCTTTCCAACCAGCTACGGATCGTTCTACAAGAATTTGATGGATTGGACTCAACTTGATGCCACGAAGGGCAATCATATACATTTCTTCTTCGTTATGAGCAATACCGCCACCTGTACCACCTAGTGTATAGGCAGGACGGATAATAATTGGATATCCGATACGGTTGGCAAAATCCACAGCCTCTGCTACATCACTGAAAATATCAGATTCTGGCACAGGTTGGTTGATGCGTTTCATAGCTTCTTTAAACAACTCACGGTCTTCCGCTTGTTTAATAGCTTCTAAGGTAGTGCCTAATAACTTTACATTATACTCTTTCAGAACACCCGCCTCTGACAATTCCACCGCCATATTGAGGCCTACTTGTCCGCCTAATGTAGCTAGTACACCATATGGGCGTTCTTTACGAATAATTTCTGTAACAAACTCCAAAGAAATAGGCTCAATATAGACACGGTCCGCAATATCACGGTCTGTCATAATCGTAGCCGGATTGGAGTTCACTAATACAACTTCATAACCCTCTTCACGAAGAGATTGACAAGCCTGTGTGCCTGCATAATCAAACTCAGCTGCCTGTCCGATAATAATTGGACCAGAACCAATTACAAGAACTTTTTTCTTTTCCATCATTAACCTCTTCTCATCAATGTTTTAAAACGTTCAAACAAATACACATTATCAGTCGGTCCCGGAGATGCTTCTGGGTGATATTGTACCGACATAATCGGCAATTCATTATGCACTAATCCTTCTACAGTACCATCATTCACACTGCGATGGGATACGCGCAATCCAGAACCCTCTAGGCTTGCTTCATCAACTGCATACCCATGATTTTGAGAGGTTATATGAACACGATTCGTATCTAAATCTTTTACTGGATGGTTAGATCCACGATGACCAAAACGTAATTTATACGTGTCACCACCAAATGCACGAGCAATCAATTGATGCCCCATGCAAATACCAAAAATAGGTTTTTGACCCACTAATTTTTTTATTTCTTCAACAATTTCAGGTACGTCTTTCGGGTCTCCCGGTCCATTGGACAAGAAGATTCCGTCAGGATTGCAAGCCAGCACTGTTTCAGCTTTTGTATGAGCTGGGAAAATTGTCAATCTGCACCCTTCGTTTTCCAAGGATTGAAGAATATTCTCTTTCACACCAAAATCGTACACAGCTACATGAAATTCAGCTGTATCTTGACCACGGCGACCTTCCCATTTTGTGGTAACACGCATAATGTGATCTGTCGCTAGTGGTTGTGCTAATAAAGCATCGATTTTCTCTTGTGGTGTATCTGTTGGGCAAATCACACCCTTCATTACGCCATGGCTGCGGATAGCACGTGTAATTGCACGTGTATCCACGTTATATAAGCATGGAACTCCATGGCTTCTCATATATTCTTCAAATGTCCCCTCATTTTGCCAATTGCTAGGGAACGTACACAATTCTCCTACAATCATCGCCTTGCAAAAGGGCTTAGAAGATTGATCTACCTCACGTGTGACACCATAATTGCCCACTAGTGGGTATGTTAAAGTAATAATTTGATCTGCATATGACGGATCTGTTAAAATCTCTTGATATCCTGTCATCCCTGTATTAAACACTACTTCGCCAACGATTGACATGCCCCCCAGCAATGTGCCCTCAAAGATAGTTCCATTTTCTAATACCAGTTTTCCTGTCACCCGATTACAACCCCGTCTTTCATTACAATTTGTCCATCTACTACTGTTAATTTTGCTTTACCAGTGACTGTCATACCATCAAATGGGCATGATTTACCACGTGTGTAGAATTTATTTCTATCTACAGTCCATGTTTCGTCTAAGGAAAGCACTGAAATATCTGCAGGCTTACCTACTTCTAGTACACCACCGTCTACTCCAATTAGTTGAGCTGGTTTAGTACTCATTAAATTGATGATTTCATCAATTGTGAGGATACCTGTTTTCAATACATGGGTAACCACTGCCGCAAAGGATGTTTCTAATCCTGTAAAACCATTTGCTGCGCAGCAGAACTCCACGTCTTTTTCTTCGTACGCATGCGGTGCATGGTCCGTAATGATAGCATCAATTGTGCCATCTTTTAATGCTTCTAGCAATGCTTGGCGATGATCTTCAGATCGAATTGGCGGAGCCATTTTGAAATCTGCATTATAATCTCGCAAGTATTCGTCTGTGAAAGCTAAATGTTGACTTGTTACTTCACAGGTTACTTTTATACCTTGTGCTTTCGCACGACGTACTTGGTCTACTGCACTTTTCGTACTTACATGAGCAATATGGATATGTCCACCAGTCATTTCAGCTAGCATAATATCGCGAGCTACCGCTAAATCTTCTGCTACAGCTGGGCGACCTTTTACACCCATTTCATAAGAAACAATGCCTTCATGCATATGGCCTTCGCAAGTTAAACTGCATTCTTCGGCATGGTCGATAACCATTTTGCCAAACATGGAAGAGTATTCTAAGGCACGGCGCATGAATGCCGCATTTTCTACATAATGTCCATCATCAGAGTAACCTACAACGCCAGCTTCCGCTAAGTCGCCCATTTCTGTCAACTCTTTACCTTGTAAACCTTTAGAAATGGCGCCCATAAACTCAACTTTTACCACACCCGTCAATTCCGCTTGTTTGCGTAATCCACGCACTAAAGCTGCATTATCTACTACCGGATTTGTGTTCGCCATTGTGGCGATACGTGTGAATCCACCTGCTGCTGCCGCTTGTGTACCACTATGAAAGTCCTCTTTCGCCTCTTGACCAGGTTCACGTAAATGTGTGTGAATATCAATCAAGCCTGGTGCTACGATTAAGCCTGTGGCATCATACACTTCTGCTTGGTCAGCTTGTAAATTTTGTCCAATCGCTGCAATTACACCATTTTCTACAAGAATATCTGCTACTTCATGTTGTCCTTTTGCCGGGTTAACTACCGTACCATTTTTAATCAGCAAGCTCACTACCGTCACCTCCGATAATTGTTAAGTATAAAATTGCCATACGGATGGCTACACCATTACGCACTTGTTCTTGGATCACTGATGCATCACCATAAGCAACATCTGGCGCAATTTCAAGACCTCTATTCATTGGTCCTGGATGCAACACTAATACATCATCTTTTGCATTTTCTAACACTGATTTATTAATACCGAAGATACGTGCATATTCACGATTACTTGGATATAAAGCGGAGTGAATCCGTTCTAACTGGATGCGCAATACGTTTACCACATCTGCGTCTTTCACAGCTTCACGTACATCATGATGAACAGTAACACCTAGCTTTTCTAATTCTGGATATACTAAAGTACGTGGGCCAGCTAAATGCACATCAGCACCCATTGTTTTTAAACCGTAGATATTGGAGCGAGCTACACGGCTATGCATGATATCGCCTACGATAACTACTTTCAAACCTTCTAAGCTAGGTTTATGTTCTAAGATAGAATACATATCTAATAAAGCTTGTGTCGGATGTTCATGAGCTCCATCACCAGCATTGATAATAATTGGCTCTACACATTTTGTAGCATACAAAGGCGCGCCTTCTTCACTGGATCGCATTACGATAGCATCTGTTCCCATGTAGGACATCGTTAGCAATGTATCGCGGAAGCTTTCCCCTTTTGCCATGGAGCTACCGCTCTTAGAGATGTTAATGACATCAGCCCCTAAATATTTACCGGCTAATTCAAAAGAACTTCGTGTACGCGTACTATTCTCCATGAACAGGTTAATAATAGATTTACCTTTTAATAAGGGATGTTTCTTATTGTCCGATAAGACAATTTTTTTCATTTTTTTAGCTACACGTAAAATGAGTTCAATTTCTTCTTTTGACCGACCTTGCAGTCCTAATAGGTGCTTACCTTTTAAGCTGATTTCTCCCATCATAGCCTCCTTTGTAGTACTTCTATTCCACGCAAAAAGACCTCTTGCCTTAAGGCAAGAGGTCGCATAGTTATAGTGATTCTATTAGAAGGTACACCTATAGATATATAGGTAGAGCTCTCCTACTACGTTCCCTTACTAGCCTCACAGGACTAATTTAAAAGGTTCAAATGTGCGCTTTTCGGTCTCTCGTACCGATTCATTAAGCTTGTAAATATTATAAAGCAAGGAGGCTTAAACGTCAAGAATAAATATATCTACTCAAAACACTTCTGCACTAGTAAACTGTATCAAATAGCTCCTGTAAATCATCATTACTAACTTTTTTGACTCAGACGAAATACATATCTACTCTGTCTTCGTGCCAAATGATATAATGCGTTCCATTTAGCCATATAAGATCGATAAATTTTTTGTGCCACCTCTATAGATACTAACTCAAACTGAATTGTATCTCCCATAGGTAACTGGCTTAAACGCGGTAGATCTGGTGATATAATAGCTCCTATTTTCGTATACCCACCAGTCGTTTGACGATCTGCCATTAGAATGATAGGTGCACCATTTGATGGAACTTGAATAGATCCAAAAACAGCTCCATCTGATATGATATCAGCACCATCTACATGTTCAATCTGCGGTCCTTCTAATCGAAACCCCATTCTATCACATTGATCGGTTAGCGTATACTGATGATTCACAAATGTCTTAATTCCATGTTTAGTAAACCGTTTTGCTTGCTCCCCTAATACAACTCGGAAAGGCTCATGGCAATATCTTCCTCCTCGATTATATAATGCGGAGTTAAATAAGCGACAGGATGTATCAGAAGAGTCGCTCAATGTGATTGCTTCTCTTACAAAAGAATGCAATGTTAACTGATCGCCTTTACGTATAGGTCGCCCTTCATGTCCTCCTATCCGCGCTTTAGTATGAGTTGACACACTTCCATTGATAAGCGGAACATCAATGCCCCCAGCAAACGAAATATACATCCTCATGCCACATTCACTGATACTCCCCGATAGTACATCCCCTGCATGACACATATAAGGAATATACCTTGCTACCTCTATGCCATTAATAGTAGGCTTCATATTAGCCCCTGTAAAAGCTACAATACACTCGCCTAATACTTCTATCGTTGGTGGAAGCACTGTACACTCAAGGGCCCCTCGATTCTCTCTATTTCCCACCAAAGCTTGCCCCAACAAATAACTTTCCATATCCATGGGTCCTGCAACTGGCATACCATATTGTTGATATCCAGTACGCCCTGCATCTTGTATTGTTGTAAAAAGTCCAGGCTGTATAAATTGAATAGAGATTTTCTCTCCCACATATTTACCCACGTAATTCACCTACCTTAACGACTCGTGATATTGGCGAATATTCCTGTCCGCTTGCTTCTATAAAGTGAAATGTTTCTTCATCAATAGGTACGTATCTAACATATTGTCCTGCTGAAAGTAAAGACGGTGTCTCTCTTTCAAGGTCATACATAACCACAGGTGTTCGTCCTATAATCTGCCATCCACCAGGCGATTGACTCGGATAAATACCTGTCTGTTCACCAGCAATCCCTACAGAACCTGCTGGAATGGATTGTCTAGGAGCTTGTAAACGAGGTGTTGCGATACGCGTATCCATACCTCCTAGATAGGCAAACCCCGGAATAAATCCCAACATATACACTAAGTAATCTGTCCCACTGTGAATACTTATAACATCATCTTCTGACATAGTATGATACTTAGCAACGAACGATAGATCCGGTCCATAGTCTCCTCCATACAAAGTTGGTATCTCAATGACTGTCACTGTATCTTCTTCTGAAATGTCAACGGTGATCGCTAATACCGGATCTAGTTTGGACTTTAATTCTCCGTAGGAATACGTTAAAGCATCATATTCTATCATCAACGATGTATACGCAGGTATTAATTCATATATGGCTGGGTCCTTCATATCATGAATGCTCTCTATGACCCGTTGTATTTTGCGATTAATCGTTGGGCAAATGACATCACCAAATGATATCAAAATTGCACTATCTCCTACTGGTGATATTGTATGTGTCATACACAGCCTCATTTCTATCTAATAACATGATTGCCTCTAACATATCTGCCAATTAACTATTGTATTAATGCAACAATTTTGTGATCCCTTCTAAAGAGGTACTACCAATATAAGCCGTAATTAATACAACTCCCCATCCCGTATAATACAATAATTTAGGATGCTTATAGGTTCCCACAATCTGACTTTTACGTGTGGCCACTAGCATGACTGCTAATGTAACAGGCAAAATTAACCCATTAATAGATCCTGCCAAAATCAATAACGCCGCTGGTTTACCAACAAAAATCAGAATACATGTTGAAACAGCTATAAATAACATAATCATTAATTTTTCATAGTTTTTCACAACTGTAAATAATGTTTTCAAAAATGATACGGATGTATAGGCCGCCCCTACTACAGAGGTAATGGCAGCACAGAAAAATACCACTCCAAAAATCATATGACCTATGGGCCCTGCGCCTAGCAAAAATGCTGAACCAACTGGATCCTTTGGATCTAGCGTCATTCCACTAGATACAACTCCTAATACCGCTAAAAATAAAAGTACTCTTACTAATGCATCAACAGTCATTCCTAAAAAAGCAGACTTTCTTACATCAGGCAAATGTTCTTCCCCTGTGATGTCAGAATCAATCAATCTATGCCCTCCTGAAAATGTTATATATCCACCTACAGTGCCTCCAATTAATGTAAGTGTCGCTAACCACGGATAGGTATCAGGCAAAACAGTATGCACAATGGCTGTATCTACTGGTGGATGAGTGGAAAAAGCAATAAAACCTATTAATACGATCATCACGGTTCCTAATACCTTTGCCGTCATGTCTAAGGCTCCACCCATTTTAGGAGATGCAAATAAGGCAATACCGATAATACCACTAATTGCTGCTGCCGTTGTCGTATCAATGCCAAACACGATGTGCAATCCCATAGAGGCTCCACCAATATTCCCAATATTGAATGCCAACCCACCTAGGGCAATCAGAAACGCTACCACATATCCAAGACCAGGCAAAATCTTATTAGCAATATCTTGCCCTCTCATACGAGATACACTGATAATAGTCCAAACATTTAATTGCGCAATAATCGAAAAAATAACTGAAACTGCGATAGCAAAACCAAAGTCTGCTTTATATTCAGCCGTAAAAGCTGCTGTTTGCAGCATAAATCCAGGCCCAATTGAAGAGGTAGCCATTAAAAATGCCGCTCCTAGTAGAACGGAAATATTCTTAGTATTTGTTAATGGTTTCATATAAAAGACTCCTTTTATCTATCTTGAAAATTACGTAGAATAATACCTTCTTGTAGTAACCCTTCTCGTAAGGCTTTTACAAACTCCAAGGCTTGTGGATTATCGCCATGAACACAAACTGAGTCAGCTTGAATGGAAATACTGTTTCCTGTATTGGAAAGAACACGACCTTCCTTAATCATCATGACTACTCTTTCCAAAGCTTCCTGCGGATCATGGATAAAGGCACCTGGTTCTGAACGAGGCACCAATGTTCCTTCATCAGTATATCCACGATCTGCAAACACTTCTTGAATCACGGGGATTCCCCTTTTTTGAGCAGCCTTTGCTATATAGCTACCACTTAATACCATGGCTGATAATGACGGATTGACTGCTTCTAACCCATCAAGAATGGCATCTGCAATTTTGGGGCTTACACAGGCCGTATTATAAAATGCTCCATGCAATTTCATATGCTGTAAAGAAAGCCCTCGAGTGCTACAAAAGGCCTGCAACGCACCTACTTGATATATCATATAGGCTTTAGCTTCCTCTGGTGTTATCGTCATATTGCGCCTACCAAAGCCCATAAGATCTGGGTATCCAGGATGCGCCCCTATAGCAACACCTTTTTGTTGGCAAAATTCAACTGTTTTCTGCATAATTAAGGGATCTCCCGCATGCCATCCACATGCTACATTGGCACTTGTAACATATTTCAATACTTCCTCATCCATGCCCATGGTATAGGCGCCAAAACTCTCTCCTAAGTCACTATTTAAATCAATATAATATGCCATTGTTTCATCTCCTTAATCAAAAACTTACAATCTATATTCTATAGAATATAGATTGTAAGTTATTATACACTAAATATATATGAATACGCAATGCCTTGTTATACAACTTATATGAATGTCTATCTTTCGTTTTATACATATGGTAATGCAGCAATATTAACAATGTAAGGGATCCCCTCAATACAGGAGACTTTATGGCAAGTAGATTATGGTCACTGTGTGAGTTTGTATATGCCTATTTTGTTGCAATAAAAAAATGTTGGCAACTACTCTTATATGAGTAGCCCCAACATGTATTATGAAAACAAAAAATAAATGTGGGACTCTGCTCATACGCATGAATCCTCACATTCATTTTAAAAATTTTTATTTTTCTAACTATTCATGTGGAATTACATAATCCACAGGTTCTATTCTTTCATATCTTTTTCCACTACAAATTGTATTGACCATAGATTGTAGCCCCTGTACCACAGTATGTTTTGCCATACTTGGTTGACCTGGCTTGGTGACTACTTGTTCTGGTAAGTATGGTATATGTACAAATCCACAACGAATATTCGTATCTTCAACTTCATGCGCTACACCATAAAAAATATGATTACAAACAAACGTACCTGCCGTATTTGAAACACTAGCTGGAATTCCTTGATGGTGTAAACCATTCACCATATCTTTGATCGGTAATGTGGCAAAATAAGCTGGAGCTCCACTTTCTACGATAAATTCATCTTTAGGTTGGTTACCTTTATTATCTGCAATGCGGAAATCATCTATATTAATAGCAATTCTTTCTACCGTAATATCTGGTCTTCCACCAGCTTGCCCTACTAACATGATTGCTTCCGGATGATGTTCTTCAATAGCTTTTTTTACAGCATTCACACTATCATAGCGAACTGTTGGCACCATTTTAGTAACAACTTTATAGTCGTTTACCATATATCCTTCTAACTCTTTAACAGCTTCCCAAGCTGGGTTTATAGGTTCTCCTCCAAATGGATCAAACCCTGTCACTAAGATTGTTTTCATTATTTACCGCCTCTTAACGTGAATATACAAGCATTTACTTTTACTATAGTTACACTAGAATACCATGAAATAATACATAAGTAATATGTTAAATACTAATAAAGATACCGCTACCGGCCATTGAGCCTTGATAACTCCATATTGATCCTTCATTTCTAATAAAGCAGTTGGCACAATATTAAAATTTGCTGCCATCGGTGTCAACAATGTTCCACAGTAACCTGCAAGCATAGCAATTGGCCCTATCATTGCAGGGTTTGCATTATGCATATTAATTAACATAGGGATTCCAATACCCGTTGTCATCATTGCAAAAGCCGCAAATGCATTTCCCATAACAATTGTAAATAGTGCCATACCAAGACAATATGTAGCCACCACCGCAAAAACATTATCAACTGGAATTACGCTTGATATTCCTGTGGCAATAACCTTACCTACGCCAGCAATACCAAACACATAACCCAATGCGGCTAGCAATTGTGATAAAATTGCTGTCCATCCAATAGCATCTACTAAACGACGACCTTCATTAAACCCTTGATGTATTGATACCCGTGTTAAAAATACCGCTACAAGTAAAGCAACCATCGCAGCAATACCAAGTCCTACTAAAGCACCTAGTTTAGTAAAGATGCCCACTAAAAATGTAACAACACCAACTAACAATGCCGGCACAAAAATAGCATTGCCAATTCTTTTAGACTCAGACAGTTTCATTTCTGTAGAAGATTCATTATAAGAACCTTTCCCCAACTGCTTAGTAGCCACTATAGCTGCCATAAAAATTACCATCCATCCATTAATTTCATCAGGTATATATTTTCCAAATATAAAACTAATAGAATAGGTTAACCAAAATAGTCCTGTTCCAACACGTTTTGTATTTTCCTTATCATTAAAGGATTGTATAGCAACAATAGCTAACACTATTCCTGTTAAGATATAAACAATTTCTAATGCAGGCAATCCAAATAACTCCATACATACACCCCCTCTATATAGTTAACGTATCTTTAGCAATTAAAGCTTTAACTTTTTTATCAAAAAGAATATATCTAATACTTGCTAGAATATATGCGGTAATGGCTGTTGGAATACAATATACAATCATATCTGCTAAATTGATTGTAATACCTGCCTGTTCCATAACCCCTTTTATCAACAATATGCCTCCTGCGGCAATAAAAATATTTTGACCGAAAAAGTTCCCAATATTATCAGCAGAAGCTGCCATTGCTCTGATTTTATCAATTGTCTCTTGTGAAACTTCTTGTCCATGTAAGGCAGCAGCTTCAGCCATTGGGGCAATAAGAGGTCTAACAAAAGCAGGCATGCCTGCTAAAGAAATACCAAATGCTACTGTTACTTGTCGTATTAACATATAAAGCATACATATTCTTCCTGCAGTTGCTGCATTAATTTTACCGATTAAATATCCAGCACGTTCTCTTAAGCCATGACGTTCCATAATCCCTACTACTGGTAAAATCAGTATAAATAATGACATATATCGATTAGTTACAAATGCCTTTCCTATAGCAGCTATTGTTTCTCGAAATCCTACACCACCAACTAGGCCTGTGACAATACCCGCTAGCAAAATGACAAGCAACGCATTGAATCGAAATGCTAATCCTAAAATCATAATAACAATTCCCGACAAAACTAGCATAAAAATCCCCCTTTCAAAGGAATAACAAAATATATTTTAATTATACAGAATTTCCCTCTTTTTTTATAGGTCTATGATATCACATATAGTTAAAGGCTTTCATCAGCAACAGAAAACATCCTATTCAGAGTAGCCCAAAAATTTGTGGTGAAACCTTTATATCAGACCTTATCACTGCTAATGAAAAAGACTGCCATTGCTGACAGTCTTCTTCGGAGTGTTATTATATTGCAACCTATTACCTAGGTAGAAAACTTATAGTTTTGCAACAACTTCTTCAACAAATGCTTTTGCATTAGCTAAATCGTTTTCATCTGGATGAGATGATGCTTGTGCATGACGGGCATCACGTTCAGGGCTTTTACCGTGGCTATGACCTTCTGGAAACATTTTGTACATCATTTCGATGACTTTTGGATCTACTTTACCTTGGCATTTAAAATAACCTACTGGTGTTTGACCATTTGGTAACAATTTCGTAGCTGCTTCCACAGTTTCTTGTGCATGAGGAGATACTGGAGGAACCCCTAATGTACAGAATAAAGCTACTTTTTCATTTGTGATTTCTTTAAGTACTGCTTGTGCAGCTTTATCAGCATTACCTTGGTCTGCCCAGAAACCCATAAATACTACATCATAAGATGCTAAATCAGCTGGAACTTCTTTCACAGATACACATGGTGTACCAGCAGGCAAAGCACTTGCCATAGCTTCTGCTACTAATTTTGTATTGCCTGTACGGCTTGAGTAAACTACGATTGCTTTCATTCATCTTTTCACACTTCTAGGAAGTGCGCTCCTTTTACATAACATATAAAAACTACATTTAGTATATCATTATTTCTTTTGTAACACTGTAACCTAAAGTACAATGTTATTTATCAGATATACATCCGCAGGCATTGCCTGCGGATACTGCACTCTCATTACTGAAGTGATTTTAAACGTACTATAGTATGATGCAGCCTACCAACTTTGATCTGGTATACCTGATTCCACTCTATGAGTGGCTATAGAACTATTACAGGAAACTATATTGTTTGGTTTGGTAAGGTGTGTAGGAGTTCACCTGTAATAGATACTACCTAAATATTTTTCTTAAACGGACTATGTCCTACTGTGCCATGAGCACGTGTTGTTTCTACATCCCCTGGATGTCCTTTTGGAATACCCGCTGGATGTCCACCTGCTCCATGTGGATGCTTAGGCACGCCTGCTGGATGGCCTCCCATTGGTACTCCCTCGGGGTGCCCTTTTGGAATGCCCGCTGGGTGTCCTCCTGCTCCATGTGGATGCTTAGGTACGCCTGCTGGATGGCCTCCCATTGGTACTCCCTCGGGGTGCCCTTTGGGAATACCCGCTGGATGTCCTCCTGCTCCGTGTGGATATTTCGCAACACCTTCAGGATGACCACCTACATGTGGATGATCTTTCGGTTTTCCACCGTGGTTTTGAGCTGCAATGTTTTCATGCAACATTGTGCTTTCACCGGTCAAGATATATTGCACAGCTTCGATAACTGTTTGCGTAATGTTCACATGCCAGAAACCACCTGCTGTTGTTAAGCGATATAATACGCCATTATATTCCATCAGTCCACGAGTTACCCATGTATCAAGCAACCAACGTAATTCTTCTAATTTAGAGTCCATTTCAATCAAAGCATCTAAATTTAGAACCCCTCGTTCCAAGGAACTGATCACATAGTTGGAGAAGTCTTGTAATTCAGATTGTTTCATAAGAACCATAAACGGTTTCTTACCTTCTTCCACAAGAGCTTCATATGGAGGTAATACACGGTGTAACATTGTCATATATCCACCTAAATTACCACCGGCACCACAGCCAAATGGATACATTGGATATCCAGCTTTCGCCATGGTATTGTACATAGAGCGTTCACGTGGTGCACGGCTCCAGTGGGCTGCGCTCAAACGAGTGAAGTCTCGTTTCATCAAGTATTTTACAGCTGCTTCATACATTAAAGCTTGTTCTTTTGTTGTCGCTGCTGGACTTACTTTACCGCGTTCAATTAAGCTTTGTAAATCACTATTTTCAAAGACATTTAATTGATACAAGTCCATACCATCCGCTGCGGATTGTTCAAGAAGTTTTAAGTCTTCCATCCACACATCCATCGTTTGATCTGGCAAACCATAGATTAAGTCAACGATAACAGAACATTGTTGATACGCTTTCAATTGTTCTAATCTAGACATCACTGTATCTTGATCATCTAAACGACCCAATTGACGACGTACATTTGTATGGAAAGACTGTACCCCTAATGACATACGGTTGACACCATGGCTCATCCATACATCCATTTTTTCAGGTACCAAATCGTGAATCCGACCTTCTAATGTCAACTCATAGTCATTTGCTAACGGGAAATATTCTTGGATGGCAGACAGCATACGTTTTGCATTATGAGCCGATAAAGATGTTGGTGTACCACCACCGATGAAGATAGTATGAATCAAACCATCCCGGAAACGTGGTTGATCAGCTGCCATTTGCATCTCTTTCAATAACATATCTACATATTTATCTTCTGCATCTTGATTCGTAGCATGTTGATAGAATCCACAGTAGGTACATTTAGTTTGACAGAATGGAATATGAATATATGCCGTTTGCATTTGGCCCGGAACAGGCGGTTGTTGCATTAATTCATTCCATACACGTTGTGCCTCATCCTTTTCTAAAGGACGACCACTTAAGCCAGCATGTACCGCACGTTTGCTTGTAAAGGCATGTGTCAACGGCGTTGCCGTATCAAAACCAAGTTGAATATTACGTTGTTCCTCCGACATGGAGTCAAATAAAGTTTTTAAATCCATAATTCCTCCTGAATTATTTCTTGTGCCTTTGCACTAGTCACCATTCAATGTGTAGTACACAGTAAATGTATTTGATACTGCTGCGCCACTACCATTCGGATAATTGCCTATGCCATAGACAACATCTTGGGTGTGACTGTTTAAGATGCCAGGCCCACCACCTGCCGAAACAGAGGCAATATTACCACTCGCATCGATGGTTACGCTAACTGTAACACTACCTTGTAGGTTACGTTTTACCGCCATTGGAGGGTATGTACCTTGTGCTTGGCCTTGTACAGTTGCTACAAATCCTGCCCAGTCAAACGGTGCATTACCTGATGTAGTGCCTACACCATCTCCATTGCCGCCGCCACTGCCAGATCCAGATCCACCACCACTACCGGAGCCGTTACCGCTACCATCGCCAGTACCGTTTCCTGTTCCGTTACCGCCACCAGATCCACCACCAGTACCTTGGTTTGTAGATGTTCCATCACTTGCACCTGTAGCTGCGTTGGTAGATGTTGGCACATTCACTGCATCATCCACTGGCACCGGAGATGATAAACTTTGTTGTGCTGCTTGTACTTTAGCTTGTACAACTTCTTGTGAAAGTGGTTGAGGGAAGGATACCCCGCCGCCACCTCCACCACCACCTGCGGATGCTTTTAAATCGTCGGAAATAGACATGTCAATTTCAAAAGCATTTTCGGTTTGTTTATGCTCAACTACGGACACTAAAGCAATACCTAACACAACAGCTAGGACAATGTGGATTACAACAGAGATTATGTAGGATTTTTTCCAGGAAATATATTGTTCCATGTGTCATCCTTTCTAGCTAGCAGCAATTGAGAACTTCTTAACCCCAATCGTTTTTAGCATATCCATAATGGCAACCACGAATCCATGTTGCGTATTTTTGTCTGCTTGTAATAGTACCGCTGTATTTGGATTTTCTCCTACTTTGCTAGTAATATAATTACGAGCTTCATCGATACTATATGGTTTAGAGTCAATCAAAATATGACCTTCTTTATCTAATGTTAAGATCACAGGACTTTGTTTGACTTGTGTTGCTGATTGTGCTTGTGGTAATTGTACACCCAAGGACTTTTGTGCCACTGTTTCAATACTGTTCATCATGAAGAAAACTAGCAAGAAGAAAATGATATCAATCATTGGCACAATCATGAACTCAGGTTTCATTTTTAATCGACTATTTTGAAACATGAGAATCACTCCATTGTTCTTTCATACCATTTAATAACACTACAGATAATGTTTCTGTATCATTGATAATTGCATCCATACGATGGCTGAAGTATGTATACACACAGAATGACAAAATAGCCACTAACAAACCAGTCGCTGTAGCAATCAAGGCTTCACCAACACCACCAGAGATGGCAGATGCACCGGAACCGCTATCCAAAATACTGAAAGTACCGATCATACCGGATACTGTTCCTAACAACCCTAACAATGGAGAAATCGTTACGATAGCACTCAAGTAATCCAAATGAATTTTTAAATGCGATGCTTCAACCATCATTTGTTCGGAAAGGGCATTTTTCATACTCGTTTCGTTCTTAGAGTATGTTAAACCTGCATTCAAAATACGACCAGTTGCCGTTTTATTTGCTGCACACAACTCTCTTGCTTTTGCCCAATCATTTTCTTTGACTGCAAAATATACATCATGACTAAATTCCTTCAGCAACGCAGTATTCGCTTTGAAATACGTGTAACGCTCAATTCCAATGGCAATTACAATGATTGACAAAATCACTAATGGATACATTACTAATCCACCGCTGTTAAATAAATGTACAATGTATTTAATGGTTTCCATATTCTTACCTCCATAAAAAATATGATAATTTTTATCAGCTTACTGCTATCATATCAGATTTAATAATTTCAAATCTACTCTAAAAAGCTCTTAGCCAATCCATTCCGACATTTTATTTTTCTTCCTATACTCACTAGGTTTATATCCAGTAATAACCCTAAAAGCTTCAGCAAACTTACTGGCATTTTCATAGCCATACCTATTGGCAATGCTGAGAATACTATCATCTGTGTCTACTAAATCCTTTGCCGCCTCCTTTATTCGCATATGTTTTATATATTGGTGAATACTGCTACCATAAATCCCTTTGAAGCATTTTTTCAATGCCGTCGGTGCTAGTCCGTATGTTTTCGACAATTCTTCAATGGTTGGTTTTTGGTGCAAATTCTTCATCAAGAAATCGTGCATACGTTTCACACTTTCCACATGTTTTCGTTCAAAGTATGGCATGCAGCAATCATAATCCGATGTAATAGTGCTTAATAACAATATAATTTCCATACATTTCAGTTGAAATAAATTGGGCATCACTTCTTCTGGCACATCATACAAACTTTTAAAAATATCACTTAATCGAGACTCCCTTCGACAGACAAAGCCAAATTCAAATTCTCGACAAAAACGGTTACATACATCTCGCAGATCGATACGATTATGCCCTACAAACTTATTTACCATCTCTTGAGCCTTTGGAATATAGATAGATAAGTTGATTCCTTTATAATAGGATGTCGGAAATTTCGTGGAATGCGCGTAACTAGGAGATTCCTTCCAACCTACAGAAATATCATTTTCATCCATATATAATACTTTTCCATTATCGAAGGCACATTCTATGCGCCCTTCATTACAATAATGGATTTCAAACATACCTTCTAAGGGTTTTGCGCGGTGACGAATTTCTTTCATGGTCACTTCCTGAAATGTCAATTCCACGCCTGCAAACACAAGATGACTGTGCATTTTAGCATTTCCATGAGGTGTCTTCATCTCATACAGAGTGCCATGTTCTGATTCTATAGTGGACAATAAATCTAAATCCATTACCTTTGGTTTAAACTTTTCTGTCCCCTTTATACTAGCTTGACTCATATGCCTCCTCCCAAAAAAGCCCATTTGCTGTCTCATAATACTAACAAATGGGCCTCTTCACCGAACTACATCGCCTACTTTAATCTGAGTATCATTCTAATACTCATTATATTTATAATTAGTAACGATTGTCAATATAAAATTTGTCTCTCTAGATTATTTTAAATTATATCGCAAAATTTCAATTTGCATAGTTTCCCATATTAACAGGAATAGTTGTTCATACTAAATACGTTAATCTACTTTTAATTTAAGATGTCTTTTTAGGTCACTTATATAAAAAATTGATTATTTTCCCAAAATTTTAGCCACTAAATCTATTACATATTGCGGTGTTTTGCCAATAGATTTCACTTCTTTAGCTACTTGTGGGATTAATAAGAATCGTACAGGTAAGTTCGATGCTCCAGGTGACATGTATTCTAATAGTAAATCTTCCGGTCTATCAAATACATCTAACAACTGCGTATCATAAATAGTTTTGTGCCCCAAATACGGACCTTTGACTGGCACATCATAGGTGCGTGCACCTTTAGACGATGTAATCCTGAATGTACCGCTGAAAGCCCCTCCTAATGGATTAAAATACAAGGCATACGGGGTATTTCCTTCTGTATGTAGCACATATACATTAGAAATGCCATAATTCCCTTTATTTTTTACCAACATATTATTGCTAGCCTCGTCAACACCACTAATAAAAGCATCTTCTCTATCATTCGCGATTTCAAAGCTAGCTGGACCTGCGTCACTATTAAACTGCGGTTCCACCACATGGAATCGACGCATGCCTTCATAGGTCCCACGCAACTCTACATCATCTATAGGATGAATTGGCAATAAAGGCAAGCCATAGGTAACTGTTGACTTAGGTTCCATCACCGCCACGGATGCATAGACTGGTTCCGTTGTAGAAAAATCAATAATGCCACTGAATAAATCATCTTGTTTCATCAAGACCTTTTCCAACTCAGTAAAAATAGGACGTGTTTCTCCAGGGCGTAACACAAATTCCTTAGCATTAGTATCTGGTGATACTAAAGAAATCGTCCGTGTTGCATTATTCTTGTTAACTTTCTCTTCAATTCTTTTTGCCTTTTCTTTTTTCGAGTGTACAAGGCTCTCTTTTTGTTTTTTAATTTCTTTCTGTTCTATTTTAGAACGAACTGGAATCGTTACCCCTTCATTAGCCCAAACACCCAAATCTAATACAGTACTATTCACTTCTTTTTTAGAAAGTTCTCGCCCTACTTTAAAATAGTCTGGACTTGGCTTTGCATAGATAGATCGTTCAATCTCTATAAAAGCTGGAGCATTCCCCTTATTTTCCAATAGAATACCTACTTTCATAGGTTCTGTTCGTTCATTCACATGATAAAAGTAAATTCGGCTATTCCCTCTAAGTGTACCTGCAGCCACAATCCCAGGCTCTTTCACATATTCTGGGCTATCTGACAATAATAATGTATCTATTTCTTTGACAGTTTTCACTGCTAAAGGCGTAAATGTATAGTCATCAATATTGATAGTTTGCGGTGCTTGTCCATAAGTAGTAGTCATGCCTAATACAGCTAGGACGCTACCTAATAACCACTGTTTCCATTGTATTTTATTCATCAATTTTATACTTCCTTTATTCTATCGTAAGCCCATCTGGCTCCCACTGTAAGGCGATGGCTTCTAATTTACGTAAACGATGTCCAATGCCAGATTTTGTCAATTCCCGTTTGTATTTTGTTTCATAAGCATCTACCAATTCTTGCAAACTACCATCTGGAAATTCTTGCCGTAATACAGCGGCCTCGTAAAGACGAATTGGCAATGAATCAAGGCCTTGATGCTTATCAATGATACGTATCGCATCAAGTTGGCGTACTGCGGCATTCACTGTTTTTTGTAAATTCGCTGTTTCACAGTTTACTTGACGATTAATGGTGTTACGAACATCTTTCATAATACGTACATTTTCAAAATTCATCAGCGCTGATTGAGCGCCCATAATTTGCAAACAGGATGTCACCGCATCTCCTTCTTTTAAATACACCACAAATTCTTCTTTGCGCTCTACCTTCCGCGCATTAAGTCGGAACATCTTTAAGACACGAATAATTTGATCTGCAAAGTCTTCTTTTGTGGTCATAAACTCTAAATGGTAATCACTTTGCGGCTTATTCACAGACCCACAACCAAGAAAAGCGCCCCGCAAAAAAGCACGTCGTGATTCCATATCTTTTAACCATTCATCTGGAATCATGGCATCCACTGGCCATAATTGTAAATCCTCTAACGCAAGACGACTCTGTTCTGTAGGTTCCACCGTTAAGGTATACATGTTCTTCTTCCGTAAGTTTAGCCCTTTACGCACTAGTACAGAGGTAGGCAAATCATAGTGTTCTTTAATGATTCCTAGTACCCGTCTAGCCACTGCATTATTAGCCGTCACCAAACGCACTCCGACACGGCCTTGCATACCTAATAAGATGGACCCACCCATCCGCAATAAACAAGAGGCCTCTACCTTGGATGCCCACGCATCTTCTGTTTTAAATTGGCACAATTCATTTTTTACATCTTCTGCAAATGACATAGCCTCTCCTTTACTATTTCTACTAGAAAATAGAGCCTTTACAGGCTCTACTTTCCTACTTAATGATCTTCTCGTTGTAAGTAATATTCTAAAATGTGCGGCTCAATATCTGTCTGCAAGGCATAGACAACATCCATGACCACCTTCGCTAACCGATCGGGATTATGAACTGCTTTATCTTGGCTATCGACTAGATTGGCACGAATCGTCCGAACCCCCATTGATTGCAATACATCCATATCTACATCTACTGGTTCTTGTCCAGCTTGTTTGTAATGCTCTAACGTAGTATCTTGGATTCGGTTATCATTCACAAGAACCGTATCAATAATCCCTACCTCACTGTGGGCTTCGATAGCTTTCACATGGTCAGACACAGTATATCCATCTGTTTCACCGGGCTGTGTCATCACATTACAAATATAAATTTTAGCTGCTTTAGAGTTAGCAATATGGTCCGCCACCTTATCAATCAACAGATTGGGCATGACAGAAGTATATAAACTACCGGGTCCTAAAATGATGGCATCCGCATCATCGATGGCTTGTAGGGCTGCTCCTACAGGAGATGGTCTATGTGGCTCAGTATATACTTGGGCTATAGGCTTACCCGCATTAGGGATATTACTTTCCCCTTCTACGATGGTGCCATCCGTCAATTTAGCAATCAGTTTGATTTCTTCTGTAGATGATGGAATAACACGTCCTCGGACTCGCAAGATTTTACTAGATGCTTCTAAGGCTTTTTCCACATCATCTTTCAACACTTGTGTCATTGCGGTTAAAAATAAATTCCCAAAACTATGTCCTGACAATTCTGCACCTTTCGTAAATCGGTACTGGAATAGTTCTTCCATAAGCCCTTCTTTTTCCGCTAATGCCACTAAACAGTTGCGTAAATCTCCAGGAGCAATCATTTGAAAGTCTTCCCGTAAACGACCAGAAGAACCTCCGTCATCTGCTACCGTAACAATGGCCGTTAAATTCGTAGTTTTACTTTTTAGCCCTCGCAATAGCATAGACAATCCCGTGCCGCCACCGATAACTACGATTTTGGGCCCTTGTCCTAAGCGAATTTTTTCAAAAATATAATCGCTCACACCATCTTCTGTATTCGGCAAAATAGCATTCACTATAGTCTGGATCAGTTTACGTATTCCCCATAACATGGCTACCATACCTGCCACAATACCTGCCAAACCAAGACTAGCTATGACCGTATAGTTATAGGATCCTGTTAGATGGAATAAAAATTCTAAGAAAATATCTTCAAAGTTGCTAATCCACTGGTAGTTCATCATCATAAGGACGCCCACTACCAGCCAAATCGTGCCTAAAGAAAATAAGAATAGCCACCGTTTAATATTAATGCCTGGCGCAAACCAGCGCATCCAATTATTATGTTTCATAGGCTTGAGAGACGAATTATCGTCCCACTCCTTTCTTTATAGGTCTAATCGAGAACGTGGATTCACATCTTCTTCTACATGATTACGCATCATATCACGATGTTCCACCGAAACATTACAGCCTTTTTCTTTCAAATGAGCATATAGTGCCTCTGCCATTGCTACGCTACGATGCATACCACCTGTACAGCCTACGGCTACCACAAATTGGCTTTTTCCCTCTTGTTCATAGTTTGGCACAAGGAAATCCAGTGTCGTAAAAAAATGTTTTTTAAATTCATCAGTCACTTCAAAGGAGTGAATGTAATCTTTTACCACTGGTACACGTCCTGATTTATGGCGATATTCAGGAATGTAGTATGGATTTGGCAAGAATCGTACATCCCAAACCATATCCGCATCATTAGGCATACCAAATTTAAACCCAAAGCTTACCACTGTAATAGCCATGCCATCAGTTTGTTCTTTCACGTGGCTAAAGGTACGGCGCATAAACGATTTTAAAGCAGATGTTTTCATATTTGTAGTATCGATAATATGATCTGCCTTACTGCGTACATCTGCCAAAAGTGCCCGTTCTTGTGAAAGCCCTGTACTAATACGACCTGACGGTGCCAAAGGGTGACTACGACGCGTTTCCTTATAACGACGAATCAAAGTATCATCGGTAGCTTCCATGAACACAATTTCATACGGTACATTCATAGCCGTCAAATCATCTAAAGCACTATTTAAATCATCAAAAAACTCACGACTACGAATATCTACGACTAAAGCTACTTGACTCACTTTAGTACCTGCACTTTGACGGCAAATTTCACTAAACTTAGGAATCAACACTGGAGGAATATTGTCGATACAGAAATATCCCATATCTTCCAAAACTTGCATCACTTGTGTTTTCCCTGCTCCAGACATACCGGTCACAATGATTAAACGAAACCCTTCCATGAGGCCCTCCTACAAAAATTTATAACACATTAGCATCAATCCATTTAGCGACGCCATCTTTTTCATTTGTGTCACATACTTCTTTGGCAATTGCCTTTACATGTTCCTCTGCATTCCCTACTGCCACGGAATGACCAGTCACTTGTAACATAGAAATATCATTTTCAGAATTACCAAAGGAAACCATATCTTCTAAACCAATGCCCAATCGTTCCCCCATGAAAGCCAATGCCTCCCCTTTAGATACGTGAGGCGCTACGATTTCAAGGAAATTTACCTTAGACCGAACTAATTCAACCATGTCTCCTAGTTCTTTGGAAAGTATAGCAATAACCTCTGGCATACGTTCAGGTTCTTCCACCACTAATAGTTTGTTCGTACCCTTTTGAGACTCATAGATAGCATCTCCAACGTACACTGCCTTGGCTCCTGTAATCTCTTCATAAAGACGAGAAAACTCTGTTTCACTATGTACCAATAATTCATCATCAATATAAGATTGAATATAGATATTATGTTCTTTTGCAATAGCTAATACTTTACGTGCTATCTCTGGTGGTATAGCTCGTTCCCAAATCAATTCCTTACTCTCCACACGTTGGATGACACCGCCAGAATACAGTACCATCGGTACATCACCTAAGCCTAAGCGATGCGCTACAGGATATGCTGTTTGGTACATACGACCTGTAGCTATGAGCACCTCAATTCCCTTGTCCTGCGCTTTCTTGAGCACTTCTTTTGTATAGTCAGACACAGTGTTATCATCACGTAACAATGTATCATCTAAGTCTATGGCTAACAATTTCATGACATCACTCCTTTATCATTTCTTTCATTATACCACAGAACAACAGATCACTACCGCATTAAGTACCCCCGAAATACATATAGTTCTATTCTAAATACTCTAAAAAAACGTGCCTCACATGCATACTATCCATACTCTTAACTGAGTCCCCCCATTTGCCAAAGAATTTCAAAAAGCGACAGGTCC
>CAUUIH010000004.1:0-28380 GCA_963545165.1 uncultured Veillonella sp. | reverse complement strand
CTAATCGGCATGAAAGACCTTATCACTAAATGGATCAAGGGCGTATATGACTACGCTTACGATAAAGCCGTAAGCGGTGAAAAAGAGTGGAAAGGCTACAAACTCGTAGAAGGTACCTCTCGTCGTACCATTGTAGACCCGGAAAGTGCTGCGAAAGTGCTTCTAGAAAACGGCTACAAAGAAGAAGATATATTCAAGCCTAAGGAACTAGAGGGCATTACAGCCCTACAAAAAGTACTAGGCAAGAAAGGTGTAGCAGAGCACCTAGAGGCTTTCATCGAAAAGCCACCAGGGAAACCTACCCTTGTGCCGGAAACGGATAAGAGACCGGCCATTCAAAATAATACTGTGAACGTCGATGACTTCGACGATGATATTTAATTAAAAGGAGACCACAACAATGGCAAAAGCAACAACACACGTAGTTCGATTATCCTATGCGAACATTGCATCCCCTAAACGAAACCCAGAGGGTAAGGAGCGTTACAGTGCTCAAATCATTATTGATAAGAGTGATACTAAAACGATTAAGAAATTAGAAGCAGCCATCAACAAATTAAAGGCAGACCCTAAGGCGATTGCTAAAATGGAAGGCAAAACGCAGTTCATCAAGTTGAACTTGCGTGACGGCGATACAGACCCTGCGGTGGCTGACCAACCGGAAACGTACGAAGGTAAGTTCTTCATTAACGTAAACAGTGATAAGCAACCGATGTGCTTCACAAGAGATAAGGTCAAAATGGAGCCGTTTGATATCGAAGAAGAGATTTACAGTGGCGTTTATGTACAAGCTCAATTGGGTGTATTCGTTTACAACGTGAACGGCAAAAAGGGTGTAGGCTTCGGATTGAACGGCCTACGTAAAGTGAAAGACGGGCCTCGCCTTGGCGGTGTAGGGGTAAATGTCAGCGACTTCGATGATGATTTAGGCGACGACATAGACGATGATGACATTATTTAATTAGGAGGTAAGTATGGAGCTCAGTATTGATCTTGAGACGTATGGTGAATGCCCTATCAAATATGGGGCGCAACGATACGTTGATGACGAGACATTTGAAATACTCCTATTTGCCTACTCATTCGATGGCGAGCCCGTTGAGGTCGTCGATATGACAAAGCAGCAATTACCGAGCGGGGTGGTTGCTGCTTTGCACAATCCGGAGATTACCAAAACTGCATTCAATGCAGCCTTTGAAATGCTGTGCCTCAAGAAATACTTCCCTGATGCGGACTACAAGAACTGGGAGTGCACTTCAGTGCTAGCACTCTACTGCAGCCTACCAGCAGGGCTTGATAACGTGGCGAAAGCGCTCAAATTGCCTGTAGAAAAGGATAGCAAGGGTAAACGATTGATTCAATTCTTCTCTGTACCGCGAACTCCGACTAAGAACAACCCTAGTACGCGCAATATGCCAAATGATGCGCCTGATAAGTGGGCCGAGTTCATAGAGTACTGCCGTCAAGACGTCGTGGTGGAACAGACAATCCGGAGAAAACTGCTATCCCTAAAGCCTCCAAAGATTGAACAAGAGTACTGGCTTCTTGATCAAGAAATCAACTGGCGAGGAATTAAAGTAGATATGGAACTCGTTGATGCGGCGCTGAGTTGTAACGATGAACTCGTAGAGACTGCCACGAAATCGTCACAGCTAATCACAGGGCTAGAGAATCCGAATAGCCCGATGCAGCTCAAGGATTGGTTAGGCGAGCGCCTAGACCGTGAATTTGAGACTTTGCGTAAGGATGATGTCAGCGCCCTACTTGAAGAAGATATTCCACGCGATGTGCGCACGGTACTAGAGAATCGGCAAGTACTTGGCAACTCGTCAATTAAAAAGTACCTAGCGATGAAGAACGCGCGGTGCTCCGACGGTCGCATCCACGGCATGCTACAATTCTACGGCGCCATGCGCAGTGGTAGGTGGGCAGGTCGTATCGTGCAATTGCAGAACTTGCCAAGGAACTACTTATCCGACCTTGACACCGCTCGTGAAGTGTTAAAAGCCGGAGATGTAGAGATGCTAGATATTCTCTATGGAAACCCTGGTGACGTCATCAAGCAGCTTATTAGGACTGCATTAATCGCAGAAGATGGACACCGCTTCATCGTCGCTGACTTTAGTGCGATTGAGGCGCGGGTCATTGCTTGGCTAGCTGGTGAAACGTGGCGCCAAGAGGTTTTCGCTAGTGGTGGCGACATCTACTGCGCATCCGCCTCTAACATGTTCCACGTGCCGGTTGAAAAGCACGGCGTGAACGGTCACTTGCGACAGAAAGGCAAAGTCGCTGAACTTGCCCTAGGTTACGGTGGTGGTGTTGGCGCTATGAAAGCGATGGACACTACTGGAGAGATTCCAGAAGACGAATTGCCGGGCATTATCTCAGCATGGCGCAGTGCTAGCCCTCGCATCGTCAGATTTTGGAATGATGCGGACAGAGCTGCGAAACGTGTCGTGCAAACCGGTGAGACAGTCAAGATACCGCAGGGAATTAAATTCTTTAAATCGAAAGGGTTTATGTTTGTAGAATTGCCATCTGGACGTAGGCTTGCTTATGCAAGACCTAGAATGGGAACAAACCGATTCGGCTCTCCGTCGATTGAGTATGACGGTATGGATCAGGTGAAGAACACCTGGGGCAAGGTGGAGACCTACGGTGGTAAGCTGGTGGAAAACATCGTGCAAGCGGTCGCCAGAGACTGCTTAGCATCTGCCATGCTGCGGCTGGCTAAAGCGGGCTATAACATAGTGGCCCACATTCACGATGAGGTCATTATAGAGGCACCTATCGGTGAAGGGAGCCTAGACGAAGTAATTAGTATTATGTGTGAAAAAGAGCCTTGGAATGAGGGGCTTATATTAGATGCTGCAGGGTTTGAAAATCCCTATTACATGAAGGATTAGGAGGAATTTATTATGATTAGTAAAGCACAAATTGAACAACAAAAAAATGCTATTGAAAGTTTATATGAAAAAGTACAAGAGGCGCCAGATAGCGACCGGAAAGAACAAGCTGTAGCCTATTGTGAAGGATGCATCGCAGCTTGTGACTTAGCCTTGCAAGTGATGAACGGAACCGCTACTTCAGTTGAACCCCCAAAAGCTGCTGAACCCGTAAAAGAGGAAACTGTAGAAGAAAAACCAAAACGTAAATCTTCTAAAAAGAAAAAGGAAGAGCCGGTTGAAGTGGTAGAACCTGAAGTGATTGAAGAAGAGGACGACGATTTAGACGATTTGCTATAGGTGACGTATGAAAACCTTATTTAACTTACACGTAGATAAGCTCTACGACGTGATTCGACGGCATCAATTCGGAGATACTTCGCCCGCAATCTACTACCATGTGGACTGCGGGCAGTCCTTCAACTGCCTATGGCCAACTAAATACCGTGGTATGAACTACGGCCCCGATCCTGCCTATGCGGATAAGTTCTACTGTCCGCACTGCGGTACATTGCTCAATATGGACAAGATGTACGTGGCAGATGCATACGGATCGCAGGCAATTCCAACAGCAATCGACCTATCCATTATTGACCGTGGTCAAGTGCTTGATGTGCAGTTCGATTATTCCTATATCTTAGTCGACTCGGACTATCTCATTATGCGCGTCGGTGAAAGACCGCGTGTGATAGATATCATTCGTTTTGACTTCAAGAAGCGGAAGGTGTTCTTAGTACAAAAGAAACGCACCAGGGCTGATAGCGTTACAGAAGTAGAATGCGCGCCGGACGACTGTAATTTATACACTACGCCTATTCGTTGGCTTGTTGCTACCGATAATTGCCGGCTCTTTGAACACCGCCCTAAATTCAAGGAGTTCGGAAAAGTGCTGAAAGAAGCATTCTTCCAAAAGCTATCCAAAAAAGTAGGGTATATAGTAAAGCCCTTCCGATTAGGCGTGCAACTAACAGAGCCTATTGGGTCACTCAAGAATTTACTACATAATTTAGCATGGAAAATGGTGGCGCCGGACGGACCGGCTATCAATCAAAAATTAAGGGCGCAGTACAGAGATTATTTTTCTCATTTTATCCAAGGGAAAAACAACGTGAATGCGTTTTACAAAAACCTTGCGAAGGGCTTGCCGTTCATTGATGCACTCATCCACGGGCACCAATTACCAAATGTGCGCTGGGTCCGTAGATTATTGACTGAGTCACCGTTTCTTTACGCCCAACTGATCGATACGGTAGATATGTTATTCCTGACGATGGACTATAAGAAAGCGCTCATCGATTGGATTACGGAGACAACTAAAACGGATGACTTCCACTTATGGGCGCTAACCCGCATTCAATCTGAAAGGGACCCATTAACGAAATTCACGCGGACCTTATGCCATAACTGGGGGGAACGAAAGGCTTTACTATTCTTCAAATCCTCCAAGAGCTATGGCGACTTGCGAGATACGGCGAATATGTACTACGAATTATCTCGAGAAAAGAAGAAACTTTTATGGGCTAGCAAGGTGCAGCTCAAAGACTTGCACGATACTGTGATGCACATGTTGGATTTCGAGAAAAATGAAAATCTTCCTGTGCAGCAAACAGACCAACATAAAAGGTTGGAAGATACCTGCAATGGCTTGTCTTTCGTACCAGTAGGCTCAACGCATGAAATGATAGCAATAGGGCACGAACTCAAAAACTGTGTTGGCACGTATATTAAACGAGTGAAACGTGCGGAATGTGCGATTGTTGGAGTTTACCAAAACCATAAGCCAGTGGCTTGCATTGAAGTAAAACCTGAAGACGGAAGATTCAAAGTAATAGCGCAAGCAAAGATTATAAGTAATAAAGGCGTGTGCGAAGACAAATCTGTCAATCAAGCTGTACTTGCTTGGATGCAGGATAAGAAATTAACAGCAGGCGCATATATGCGCGATATTGCGTTGGGAGGAGCGACGTAATGGACAATATAATAATTATTGCTACTGGTCATAGTCGCACATCTCTCAACTGGAAATCTGAAAAGATGACTTGGCAAGATCTCGCCGAGCGGTTATCATCGCCTACTGTTACGAACGAAACCGTAGCAGAATATGCGAAGATGTCAAAGTCGGCGCAGGGTGCGCAAAAGGACGTAGGCGGTTTCGTTGGCGGCTACATCCCCAAAAATGGTCGCCGTGTTCGCGGTGCCGTGAAGGAGCGGTATTTAATTACACTAGATGCCGATAGCCCATCTGAAGACTTCTTATTTGACCTCGATATGTGCTTAGGGGGAAAGGAGTACGTCCTGTACTCCACCCACAGCCACACGAAAGAAACTCCACGTTACCGGATTATCGTTCCTGTGGATCGAGCGATGTCGCCGGATGAGTTCCAAGCGGTATCACGGCGCATGGCCGATGATATTGGCATAGAAATGTTCGATAGTTCGACCCACCAAGCAGAGCGCCTTATGTATTGGCCGTCATGTCCGAAAGACGCAGAATACGTATATCAGCACTGTAAGGGCGACCTTGTTAGTGTGGATGCGTACCTTGCGACCTACCATGATTGGCGAGATACTAGCTTTTGGCCAATATCCGAGAAAGAATCTGCAGTTAGATTATCGGATGCTAAGAAGCAAGGAAATCCACTGGAGAAGAAAGGTATCCTAGGGGCGTTCTGCCGCAGCTATACAATCTCGGAAGCGATAGCCAAGTTCTTACCTGATGTATATACTCCGACGCAAGTCCCAGACCGTTACACATACACAGCTGGTAGCACGGTAGGTGGGTTAGTCATTTATGACAATGATACGTTCGCCTATTCGAACCACGCCACAGACCCTGTAGGCGGTAAGCTTGTAAACGCGTTTGACCTTGTACGAATCCATAAGTTCGGCGATAGAGATAAGGACGATACTCTTAAAATCACCGAACAGCCAAGTTATAAGGCTATGATTGAGTTCGCCAATGATGACGGCGCAGCGCCTATCTTGCTTGATCAAGAGCGAATGCGGGAAATGGACTTTGATGACATCGACGAAGAAGATACAGATTTTCTATCTAAGCTAAAGCGAACGAAACAAGGTATTCCAGAATCTGATGTATATAACTGCCTTGTCATCCTAAAGCACGATCCAGAGCTCAAAGGCAAGGTAGGATTAGATGAGTTCGCACACCGGTTAGTTGTGCTTGGCGATTTGCCGTGGCGAACGAAAAATAGTTCTTTATTCTGGACCGACACCGATGATGCGTGTCTTAGGAACTACTTTGCAACGAAATTTCGTATTAAAGGAAAAGGTATCATCGACGATGCACTCCAAGAAGTAACACAAGACAACAAATTCCATCCTGTACGAGATTATCTACAGGGCATCAAATGGGACGGTGAGTGTAGGGTGGATGAACTATTCATCAAATACTTAGGCGCAGAAGATACCGCCTACGTTCGAGCGGCTACGCGTAAATGGTTATGTGGAGCGGTGGCGAGGGTCATGCGCCCTGGTATTAAGTTTGATACAGCTATTGTTTTGTACGGATCGCAAGGTCTGGGAAAGTCTTTGATTTTGGAGAAGCTAGGTAAGGGTTGGTTCAATAATTCCTTAGTCGATATTAAAACGAAAGATACCATGGAACAGATACAGGGTTCGTGGGTGATAGAGTTAGGAGAGCTAGCGCCCACATTCAAGAACGAAAACGAAATCGTTAAGGCTTTTATAAGCCGCGCATCGGATCGTTTCCGTTCCCCTTACGGCAGGCGCACCGAAGAATATCCTCGCCAGTGCGTCTTCGCAGGGTCGACTAACAACTTGATGTTCCTGAAAGATAGAACGGGTAACCGACGCTTTTGGCCAATCACTGGAGATAAAGATAGAAAGATGGCGAACTCGTGGGATATTACGGATGAAGAAATCGACCAAATTTGGGCGGAGGCGTTCTATTATTGGTCTGAGGGTGAAGCCTTAGTGCTTGAGGGCGCCGTTGCAGAAGAAGCGATGCGCGTTCAAATGTCGCATACAGAAGGCGGGGAACTCATGGGACTGATTGAAGAGTATTTGAGTATGAGGCTACCTGCGGACTGGGAGGATTACGAACTTTATGACCGACGTGAATATATCCGTGAATACGATGAGACCGAAGCCAGTGGATTCCGATTGCGGGAACGCGTATGCCCTCTGGAGATATGGTGCGAGCTATTAGAGGGGGATCGAAAGAATTTATTAAATGCTAAAGCCCGTGAAATAACGGACGTATTACAAGCGATTCCAGGTTGGATTCCTTACACGAAGGGTACAGGCAAGGTACGGTTTGGCAAGCTATACGGACCTCAAAGAGCGTTTATTCGTGAGGAATGTAATTGAGAATAAGGGGGTGTGTCCGCGTGTCCGGCCATACGAACGTATAAATGTTTGATAGAATAAACATACCACGCTATACATGAGTAAATACTAATATAAGGCAATAATTGGACACGCCAAACACAATTGGACACACCCCCGGACACACCGACAAAGTATTGGTACTAATGGAGTTATAAGCTGCTGTGTCCAGTGTGTCCAATTATTTATAATAAATAAAAAAATAAAAAATAGAGGTATATATATACACGTAAAAAACGCAAATACGCGTATATATATATATGGGCTGAAAATTGGACACATTGGACACGCTAAGCCGTTGAGCCCAGCAATACCAACGGTTTGCAGGCGTGTACAATTATTCTAGAGCGAAGTTTGAAGGAGTGAGAATAGAAGATGGAAAAAGATTTGGAGCGCTGGCTTGGACAAGAGCTAAAAAAACTGGGTTGTATATATATGAAATTCATATCACCTGGAAATGACGGTGTACCCGATCGGATTGTAGTGTTGCCGGGCGGAGACGTGGTATTTGTAGAACTAAAATCGGAAACGGGAAGACTTTCACACACGCAGGCATTCCAGATAGCAAGACTGCAGCAGAAAGGCGCCATGGTGTTTCTCATATCTAATAAAATAGAGGCGCGGGATTTATTAATGTTAGCGGAGTTGAAGTACGATGTATTTTGTGCCCCATGAGTACCAGAGAATTGCCATTGAGCGCGTCATGGAGAATACGCACTACGGCTTGTTACTAGATATGGGACTAGGCAAGACCATTTCCACCTTATACGCAATCGAACAACTCATGTACGATTCATTCGAGGTGCAAAAAGTGCTAATCATTGCCCCTAAGAAAGTCGCTGAATCGACGTGGGCGCAGGAGGCGAGGAAATGGAATCAAACGAAACATCTACGAGTGGCATCGATATTGGGTAGTGCTGCGGACCGTATCAAAGCCGTAGAGAGTGAGTCTGATATCTACGTCATGAACCGTGAGAATGTGCAGTGGCTATATGAGTACTTAACTAAGAATAAGAAGTTCCCGTTCGACATGCTGGTCATAGACGAAAGTTCATCCTTCAAGAACCCACAGGCGAAACGGTTCAAGGCGATGCGAAAGATGAGACCTTTATTTAAACGTATCGTTATTTTAACAGGTACACCAGCACCGAATACACTCATGGACCTGTGGGCGCAGATGTATTTATTAGATGGTGGAGAGCGGTTAGGTAAGACTATCACCGAATACAGAACAAGGTATTTTAGACCCGATAAAACAAACGGACATATCGTTTACAGTTACCGCCTACAACAGGGGGCAGACAACGTGATATATGACAAAATACAGGATATCTGTATGAGTTTAAAGGCGAAGGATTATTTGAACCTACCTGATCGATTGGACAATGTGATTACAATTGAACTCACTGATAAGGAACGAGACCTCTACCGTGAAATGGAGCGCACGCACATACTGACCTTAGTTGATGAGGAGATAAGTGCACTCAATGCGGCTGCCGTAGCAAATAAGCTACTGCAAATGGCTAACGGTGCAATCTACAACGAAGACGGCGATGCGATCGTAATACATCGACAAAAGATTGAGCGATTGAAAGAACTCGTTGAAGTGAACGATGGGAAACCAATTCTTGTATTTTACAACTTCAAGCACGATCTGGAGTCAATCAAAGATGCTTTTCCAAAGTCAGTAGAACTTAAAACGGATGTAGATGTAGAAGAATGGAACAAGGGTAATATACAAATGTTATTAGCACACCCAGCAAGCGCAGGGTATGGGCTAAACCTACAAGCAGGCGGTCATATCATCGTATGGTACGGCTTGACGTGGAGCCTTGAGCAGTACCAACAAGCGAACGCAAGGCTACATCGCCAAGGGCAACAAGAGCCGGTTATCGTTCATCACCTCGTAGCGAAAGATACTATGGATGAACAGGTGATGCGAGCACTTGAACGAAAAGAAGTAGGACAGGATGCCTTATTAGAGGCAATTAAGTATAGAAAGGAGTTATACGATGCGTGAAAGTGTTGAGAAAAACGCAGAAGTGTTGAGTAACGAAGTAATAGATATGGTGAACAGTCCACCGCATTACAAATTAAATGGACTGGACATTGAAAGTGTAGATGTGATTCGGGCAGTACTAACTGCCGAGGAGTTTCGTGGCTGGTGTAAAGGGAATGCCATCAAGTATCTGATGCGACTGGGCAAGAAAGATAAGGAAATCCAAGATGCGAGAAAATCTATTAAATTCTTAGAATGGTTAGTGAAGGAGCTTGAGTAATGGCAATCAAGTATTTAAATAGCCTAAATAAAAGGCGGCTGCTTATGTTATGTTGCATGTCAATTGAATGCCGGGAGATGGTTGAATCGTTCAAATTAACTGGAGAGGCTAAACGTAAAGCCAACACGATGGCGACATTTGCGGAAGGGTTAATAGAAGATATACGCATACATTTAGATGAAGAGCAGCAAAAGCAAGCAAGAAGGGCTGCAATGCATTATAATGTGACAGCAGTGCAAACAATTCCCTATTCAAAAGAAGAAGATAAGCAAAATGAGGAGTACTTGCGGATTATTGTTGACCACGCACTCGGCGGATCCTGTACGAATTGCACGAAGGAAGATTTTAAAGCTTGCGACTTACGCGCCGCACTCATACACGCATCCGTACCAGTGTACGATGAGTTCACAACCGATTGTCCGTACCGCATCAAGAAATGAGGTGATGTATTGATAGCAAGAAAAGAACGCACCGCAGTGCCTGAGGAATTGGCAAGGCTTAGGCAAATGGCTAGTGAGCTGAAACGAATTGAGTATCAGTTGGCCCAGATAGAATCGAGTCTAGGCATATTAGGCGCCGTACGATATGACAAGGAGCCAATTATGGGTGGAATTAAGCGCGACCACTCCGACACAGTTGCAAAGCTCCTAGACATCCGAGAGGAATATGCGAAGAAGTGGGACGAGCTTTTAGGGGTGCGAGATGAGGTTATTACTAAAATCGAAAGCTTACCCAAGCAAGCGCATCGATCTATTCTTTCAAGTCGATATATCTACAACCTATCCTGGAGAGAGATATTATCGAATCATGTCAAATATTCGTGGGGGCACGTAAAACGATTACATAGGGAAGCATTAGAAGAATATTGTAAACTGGCAAAAGATGAGCCATAAGGAGCCTAAAACTTAAAAAAATGAGCCATAACGTGCCTATTGACTGTGTTATAATAGTATTGTTAAAAAAGGTTAAATTCCTCCTTTACATGAAACAGCTATATACTGAAATGACCGCCTGAGTGATTGGGCGGTTTTTTCATGGGCGCCTATGAGCGCCTTTTTTAATTAGAAGAAAGGTGGTGAGCATATGACAGATGTACATTGTGACCAGAAGCAGTGCCTAAATAATTGTAAGGGATGGTGTAAAGCAAAAGCGATTCATATTGATGGTGTATGCCGATCATATGCTCCACCTTCCTCAGTTATGAATGGTAGGCATCAAAGAACGGTGCGTACGAATGGACGAAAAACAGCTGCAGATAAGCACGTATTAAAGTAGTTAGGAGGTGAGATAGTGGCTGGGTTACATAATAAGAAACATGAAAAATTTTGTACTGAATATGTGAAAGATATGAATGCGGCACAAGCCGCTATTAGAGCCGGCTACTCTGAAAAAACAGCAAGGTCACAAGGTAGCACCTTATTAACAAATCCAAACATTAAACAAAGAGTTGCAGAATTACGCGATGCTTATTTAGATGAAAATATCATGACGGCAAAACAGGTTGAGTACGAATTGACTAAAATCGCCCTGGGGCTCTCAAATGAAAAGCAGGTTGTTATCGAGGGCACAGGGGAAGGGTATTCCGAAGCTCGAATTATCGATAAGCCGCCAGATGAGAAATCAAGGCTTAAAGCGCTAGAGTTAATGGCTAAACGCCATCGGATTTTGAGTGGAGATACAACAATAGATGTACAGCCTGTAGTCATTATGGGTGGTGATAAGATTGCGGACTAATACCGTGTATCTGCCTGATATCGTAGGAAAGGGCTATGGCGACTTTTGGCGATTTAAAGGACGGTATAAAGTGGTAAAAGGTAGCCGTGCTAGTAAGAAATCCTCTACACAATCGCTGAAGGTCATTACAGAGATTGTGGAGAATCCACATATTAATTGGCTTGTAGTGCGCAAGGTGGAGCGAACGCTTCGTGATAGCTGCTTTGCCCAGTTAAAATGGGCGATACGGCGCTTACAACTAGATAGGTATTTTAAGTGCTCGACCTCGCCCTTGGAAATTACTTATATACCGACAGGGCAAAAGATATTATTTCGAGGGCTCGATGATCCGCTAAAAGTTACATCTATTACGGTTGATGTGGGATCCTTATGTAGATTATGGGTAGAAGAAGCATTTGAGATAACATCTGAGGAAGCATTCGATAGATTGGATGAATCCATTCGTGGGCGATTGCCAGAAGGAATGTACCATCAAGTAGTACTCACCTTTAACCCCTGGTCGGATAAACATTGGTTGAAAAAGCGATTCTTTGATGCAGATAGTCCCAATATATTAGCAATTACAACGAACTATTTATGCAATGAGTTCCTTTCAGAGTCCGACCTTATTTTATTTGAGGAAATGAAGAAGAATCCTAGACGATACCGCACGGCTGGTCTTGGAGAATGGGGCATAGTAGAAGGGCTAGTATTCGATAATTGGGAAGAGCGAGTATTCGATGTAGAAGAGATAGCGAAACGACCAAATGTGAAGTCTGCATTTGGTATGGATTTTGGTTATGTGAATGACCCTAGTACATTATTTTGTGGGCTGGTAGACACCGTGGCACGTGAAATCTACGTGTTTGACGAGATGTACCAAAAGGGTATGAGTAATGAGGATATTGTCGCTAAAGTCACAGAAATGGGATATGCCAAAGAACGGATACGAGCAGATAGTGCTGAACCTAAATCTATTGCTTATTTACGCAAGCATGGATTGAGAAATATACGGAGTGCGAAGAAAGGACCCGATTCTATTCGTGCTGGTATATCTTTAATCCAAGATTATAAGATTATCATTCACCCTAGGTGCGTGAACTTCTTAACAGAGATAAACAGTTATACTTGGGATGTAGATAAGTTTGATAATCGAATCAATAAGCCTATTGATGATTTTAACCATTTAATGGATGCCATGCGATATGCTATGGAAGAGTTCGACGGTCGCAAGGGTGTTAGATTGATGACATATTAGGAGGTGAGAGATTGGAAATAGAACAAATCAAACAGCTAATCAAAAAGCACACGTTACAACACGATGAAGTAGTTTCCAAAATGGAAATAGCTGATAGGTATTATTTAGTGCAAAATGATATCTTACGGAAGAAAGATAAACCAAAAGACGTAGAAGAAGCGAAACGATCAGGCGAAGCCTATAATCCGATGCATCAAGCGGATAATAGAATCGCCTATTCTTTTTACCCTTTATTAGTGGACCAAAAAACGGCATATATGTTTACTGCTCCACCTCTTTTTGATGTGAAAGATGATAGATTTAATACAATTATCACTGACACACTAGGTGATAGCTATGAAAAGAAATGCAAAGACCTATGCGTGAAAGCAACCAATGGTGGAATTGCATGGGTGCATTATTGGATAGACGATGAAGAGGGCTTTCAATGGGCGGTACTTCCTGCCGTAGAAATCATACCTATATGGAACCGTCGTATTAATACTAAATTAGAAGGGGTGCTGCGAGTCTATATTGACAGGAATGAAGAAGGGGAAAGCATTACCGTATATGAGTACTGGAATGATAAGGAAGTACAAGCTTATTCAATTCCTAATGGTGGTAACTTAGAGGTTTTAGGAGAGCATGCACTATTCACAATGGTTGATCCTAGTGGCGTAGAGTCTGATGTAGCGACTATACCGCACGCCATGGGTAAGGTTCCATTTATTCCGTTTGCTAATAATGCAAATCATACAAGCGACCTCACTCGTATTAAATCTCTTATAGATACTTACGATAAAACGTATAGCGGTTTCCTCAATGATTTAGAAGACGTACAAGAGGTTATCTATGTACTGACTAACTATGGCGGGGAAAATCTAACCGAGTTCTTGGAAGGCATGAAAAAATATAAAGCCATACAAATGGATTCTACAGGGCCCGATGATAGGTCTGGTATTTCTACGTTGACTATAGATATACCAGTAGAAGCACGAAAGGAACTGCTTACTATCACCCGTAAAGCTATCTTTGATATGGGCCAAGGGGTAGACCCTCAGCAACAAGGATTGGATGGCACTAGCGGCGAGGCTATGAAGTTCTTATATACTTTGCTAGAACTAAAAGCCGGCATGATGGAAACAGAGTTTCAGCTTGGTTTTAATGAGTTGGTGCGTGCGATTTGTAGGTTACATGGAAATGATAAGGTAGCAATTACTCAAACATGGACTAGAACATCGGTAAAAAATGATGGCGATTTAGTGGCTATGTGCTCCCAATCTATGGGAATTGTATCTAAACGCACCATATTGGCGCATCATCCATTTGTAGAAGATATAAACGAAGAACTTGAACAATTGAAAGCTGAGGAAACAGAAGCAAACAATGGTATCTATGATGATTGGCATTCAGAAACACACAACCATGACCCTATAGACGGGCATAACAGTGATGACTCTGAAGAGTAATCATCATTTATATATTTATCTCTTAGTCGTGGCAGGTAACCACGGTAAAAACCGGAAAAGGAGTATACACAATGACGATACAAGAATTACTACAAAAGTTAGGCGTTACAGACGATAACATCGCAAGTGCAACGCAACATGTCAATGAGTTTTTGGACGGTCAATATGTGACAAAATCACGTTTTAATGAGGTCAACGTGGAAAAGAAAACCTTAGAAGAGGCTGTTAAAGAACGAGATAAGCAGTTGAAAACATTAAAGGATAGTGAAGGCAATGTAGACGATTTGAAGGAGCAAATTAAGAAGCTACAAGCAGATAATAAAGCTGCGACTTTAAAAGCTGAATCCGATATGAAAGCGTTGCGATTATCTACAGCTATTAAATTAGCTATTGGCGATACTGCTCAAGATGTGGATCTAGTAGCAAACCTAGTAGACACATCAAAACTTATCCTATCTGAAGATGGCAAAGTAACTGGTTTAGATGAACAAATCAAAACGCTTAAAAACGAAAAGTCGTTTTTATTCAAACCAGAGGGGGACCCTAAATACAAATACGAACCTAAACAAGGTGAGGGGGCTCCAAAGAATAATCCGTTTAGTCAAGAGCATTTCAATCTAACTAAACAGGCAGAATTATTTACTAAAGACCCTGTGAAAGCTAAGCAATTAGCAAGTGAAGCAGGTGTCGAGATTAATTTTTAACATTGGGAGGTAACTAATGGGAACAACTTTACAAGACATCATTAATCCTACGCCGTTTTTTGCAAATTACGTTGTAAATCGTACGGCTCAATTATCTGCGATTTTCCAATCAGGTATTATCACTCGTGATTCTCGCTTTGACCAATTAGCAAGCGAACCTGCACAAGTGCATAATATGCCGTTCTTTAATGATTTGACAGGGGACTCTGAAAATGTGATTGAAGGGGAAGACCTTACAGCGGATAAAATTACATCTAGCCAAGATGCATCTACCACTATTCGTCGTGCTAAGATGTGGAGCTCCACTGACTTAGCGGCACAATTGGCTGGTACAGACCCTATGAAGGCGATTGGTGATTTAGCGGCAGGATTCTGGGCGCGCGATCATCAAAAAGAATTATTAAATATTCTTTCCGGAGTATTTGCATCAGATTCTATGTCTGGTCACGTTTTAGATATTTCCGAACAAACAGGTAAAGCATCTAAATTCTCTGGAGAATCTTTTATTGATGCGATGCAACTCATGGGTGATGCGCGAAACTCCTTAACTGCGGTAGTGATGCACTCTGCTACAAAATCTTATTTGGATAAGTTGAATTTAATCCAAACTATTCGTCAATCTGATGCGTTATCTTTCGACACATACATGGGTCGTCGTGTTATCGTAGATGATGGTTGTCCTGTTGAAACAGATAAATATACAACGTACTTATTTGGCGAGGGTGCAATTGCCTATGGTGTAGGTAATCCAGTGGGCTTAAAACAAGCAGCTGTTGATCGTGATGAAAAGAAAGGCTCTGGTATTGATTATTTAATCATGCGTAAAGCTTTTATCATGCATCCACGTGGAGTAGCATGGCAAAATAAAACTCGTGCACACGTTGAATCTGTATCTCGTGATGAGTTAAAAGATGCACAAAACTGGAAACGTGTATACGAGCCTAAACAAATCCGTATTGTTAAATTCGTGCATAAATTAGGTTAGGACTATGGGTGCTGATTCATATTGGGCAAGGCGCAGTATCGAGCGAGAGAATGAATGGAATAAAAAGAGCCGTGAAACAATCGAAAAAGAGCTGGCATCCCAATATGAGAGGTCAGCGATACGCATCCAGGGAAATATAGAAAAGTTGTACGGCAAGTTTGCTGGGGATAACGGATTAAGCAAGGAAGAGGCTAGAAAGCTAATTACTGGCACAGAATATAGGACTTGGCGAAAAGATATTGAAGAGTATGTAAAGGAATACAAAGAAACAGGCAATCCAAAGACATTATTAGAACTCAATACCCTTGCTATGAGGTCCCGTATATCTAGGCTAGATAAGCTGTATAGTGAAACGCTCATTGAACTAGATAAGCTAGGTCAGCATGCAGATAAGACGGTAACAAAATTCTTGAAAGAGGCATATAAAGACAATCGCTTACATTCTGCGTATGAACTCGCTAAACGTGGCAATGGGCCCTTGCAAGTTGCGGTAGATAGTAAACGTATGCAAGATGTGCTAAAAACTCCTTGGAGCGGTAAAAACTACAGTGAACGGATATGGAAGAACTCTGATAAGCTCGCCAAAACAATACAAGATACTATTGTTAATGGCGTGCATCGGGGAGTATCCGTTAATACACTAGCCAAAGAAGTACAAAAACGAATGGAAGTAGGAAAAAGCGATGCTGTTCGATTAGTTCGGACGGAACTCAACTATATTCATAATCAAGCTACCCTTGACTCATTACGAGAGGCTAAGATGGGGTACTTTCAATTTATTGCAACCCTGGATAAGCGAACATCATCTGTATGTCGAAATCACGATAATAATGTATATCCTTTGGATGAAGCAGAGGTAGGGAGTAATGTACCGCCTTTACATCCTAGGTGCCGTTCTACAATTGCTGGAGCATTAGGACCTAAAAAGGGAACTAGTGGATCTCGTACAGTGAAAGCAGAACCTTCAAAAAAAGGAGATACAGTAAAATATACCAAAGTCCCTCGAAATATGGCTTATGACGATTGGAAGGCGGTGTATGTAGATAAATCTAAGACGTTTGATGAGTGGAAGCTAGGCATGCCTATACAATCAAAGAAACGGATAGAAAGGATCTTAGAACATGATGCAAGATATTATGAAGGTCTAAATATAGCAGATAATCACAAAGGCTTAAGCAAGAATGAACTGATGAGATTAAATTATATCCCTCCTTCATTTGACTTCATAAAAATGCTAGCAAAAGAAAGAGGAATGGAGTATACTAAACCTATAGACCCTTATCATTCTGATGATGGCAAGCCTATTTGGCCGCCTAATGATGGAGGTATTGGAGCAGCTAAAATCATTGACTTACCGGTTGGAACCAAAATTGATAGACTTGGAAAAGAGTCGGGTCGATATACTTCCCCTGTAGGAACTCCGCTTACAAAAAGAGCTATGGATGATTTGCACACTAAAATGCCTTTGGAATATCATGTGTATAAGGTTATTAGGCCTATCAAGGCGAGTGAATCATTAATCTCACCGTGGTTTTCTAAACCAGGTAGAGGAATTCAATATAAGTTTGAAATGTCTATTGGGGAGTTACTTCAAGAAGGCTATATAGAGGAGATGTATGCAGATGAAGATTGGCGACCTACGAAAGGTTTTAGATAATCTTAGCATAGATGAATATGAGTATTTTATCTTGGATCATGGAAAAGGGCCTTGGGCGGAAGTATATGTGTCTATAGATTTTAATGGGAAACACTTTAACGTCTCTGTAATAGAGCGAGGTACGACTGTTAAAGTTGATACGTTTGTTCGCGAAGAGGACGCCTGTGACAAATTCCTAGAATTAATGCAGTACAACAAAAAAATAAAGCAGTATTTAATGAATAATAAAACTATCGGTTAAGCACTCTACATAGGGTGCTTTTTTAATACCCAAAAGGAGGTGTGGCATGGGAAATGTGAAATACATAAGCTATGAAGAGGCAGTACAGTGCATTATAGATACTGCTAATCGAATGTTGTTTATGGTGGCTACTACGGCACATGAGAAAAGTCTAGATCCGATTGGGTTATTTGCTGAGAAGTTCGTATTAGATTGTATGGACTATTGCCATAGAACAGATTTCCCGCGTTCGTTGGTCTATACTGGCGCTGAATTTGCAGTAAAGTATAGTAAGGACACATTGAACCAATCGCAAGGGCCTTTAAAGTCTTTAAAAGAAAATGATGTAGAGTTTACATGGGCAGTAGCGGATATGTCGCCAATTGGATGTATTAGCGAACAAGATTTTAATTCTATCAAGCCTAAACTAAACCTATATCGTAAGGTGGTGTGGTCTAATGCTTAACCCCTGTGGTGCGTTACTTGCTCAATATATGTATAAAGATAGGTGTACAATTGCTAGGCAAGTAGAAACAACCGACGATATAGGAGCAGATGTATACGAGATGAAAGACATCTATACGGAGGTGCCTTGTAAACTAGGACAAACAGGGCAAAGTAGTATGAATGGACAATCTACAGATAGGGCGTTTATGATCCAAGACCATTTGCGACTATCGTTGCCTATTGAATATGATGTGAAAGAGAATGACATCATCACTATTCAGCATAAAGGACAGACCTTTGTTATGCGCTCTGATACCTCATTCAAGTATATGTCACATCAAGAGATAGCATTATTTAGGATTAGTGAGGCATAGTATGGGAGTAACGATTAATGGTTTCGATAAACTGAACTCAAAATGGAAACGAATACTTGCAAAGCATCCAGAACATAGGGACACGTTGTTGGCACAACAAGCAGAATTACTCATCAACGACGTAAAGATGAAAACACCTGTTGACACTGGTGCGCTTCGTAATGCCTGGAAACGTACACCTGTTAATGGTGGGTCTGTAGAGGTATACAATAATACAGAGTATGCGAACCATGTAGAGTATGGACATCGGACACCAAAGGGAGGCTTTGTAAAAGGCCGTAAAATGCTGCATAGGTCTATGGTAGGGTTTAAAAGTAAATTCCTTGACAATACCAGGGTGATTATGAGGAACCTATTAGATGATTAGATTGAGGCATATACAGAAGGCTCTGGTAGAGCTTTTAAAAAGTAAATATCCAACGTATAAGGTATATTTCGACAATGTGGAAAAGTCGAATGTGCCTTATTTTTATGTAGAAATGTTTGTGCATAGTGGCGTTGGGGATTGTACGTATTTTGATAGAACTGTACAAATCGATATCGCATTTAGAACTATGGAGGACAAACAGGGGAGAATTAAGCGAGCCGATTTATATGACATGTCAGATAGTTTGGAGTGCTTAATTAGACCGGTGTTCATAGTCGAGGATAGGTATATTACTATCAATGACTTTGAGCATACATTTATAGATGAAGTATTGCACTTCATCTTTAATTTACAGTTTACAGACGCCTTTACAGATGAAGAAGTTGGATTCATAAAGGCAGAGTTAATGCAAACGTTATCATTGCGTTTAAATAATAGTAATTTAAAGGAGAATGAACATGGCGAATGAAACAGAAAAATTCGGCTTACCACAGGTCTTGATTGACTTTAAAACTAAGGGCGTAACAGCCATTAAACGGTCGGCACGTGGGGTTGTAGTGCTGATTTTAAAATGTGAAACAACAGATGTGAGCAATAAATATCGCATCTCAGATGTTTCTGAAATCCCAAATAAAGTATTTGATGAAGCGACTACAGACTTGATTAAAAAGTGCTTGGATGGAACGCCGTTGCGAGTGTTGGTCTACACATTGCCAAAAGAAAGTGTAGTAGGAGCACAAAATACACAGGCTACATTGTTAAAACAATTGAAACATATCCGATATAACTATATTGCAGCACCTACTGGCACAGAACAAGAGCAACAGGGTTTAGCTTCTTATGTGAAAGCAGAACGAAATAATGCACGTAAAACAGTAAAGGCTGTAGTAGCGAATGTAGCTTCTGACCATGAGGGGATTATCAATTTTTGTGCAGATGAAATTAAAGTAGTCAAGGGTAAAGATACTAGCGGTAACCCTACTTACAAAACATATACAACTACTGAATATACAGCACGTATTGCAGGTATCTTGGCAGGGCTTGCGTTGGATCGTTCGGCTACATACTTTAAATTGACAGAGGTTGTATCTGTGAAAGTATTTGAAGATCTAACAGACCGTATTGACCGTGGGGAATTGCATTTATTTGATGAAGAAGATGGGGAAGGCGTTAAAATTGCCAGAGCTTGCAATTCTTTGCAAACTTTCACAACTGATAAGGGTCAAGAGTTCCGTAAAATCAAAATCATTGAGGGTGTGGACATGGTAACTGATGACATCCGAGATACATTCAAAAAATACTATGTCGGCAAATACATCAATGATTACAACCATAAAATGCTATTTGTTTCAGCTATCCTAGTATACTTTGGCCAATTACAAGGTAATGTATTAGATAATCGAGCAGGTAACACTGTAGATATTGATGAGCAGTTCCAAAAAGACTATGCCATCATTAAAGGCGAGGATGTATCTACAATGACTCTAATGCAAATCCGTGAATACAACACTGGTTCTGAAATTGGATTAGCTGGTAAGGTTAAATTCGTGGATGCAATGGAAGATTTAAAAATTAGCTTTACGATGTAATAGGAGGCAATAACACATGGCAAGAGCAAGCGAAGATGTAAAATACAGAGGTCGTCGTCGTTGGAATGGATCCCACGGCAAAGTGTGGTTAGATGGCGAGTTAGTGTTTGAAATTGAGAGTTTTGAGTGTACTGTAGAGGCACAACGTGAAGATGTAATTATTGGTAATTCTGTTGACTCAAAAACTACAGCGTTAAAAGGTGAGGGTACGTTTAAGATCAAAAATGTTATCAACCGCAACTTCCGTAAGTTACATGAAGCATGGTGTGCAGGGCATGATCCTCGATCTGTTATTACAGGGTTACTTGATGATCCTGATGCAGTGGATGGGCAAAAAGAACGAATCACTATTGATAATGTGTGGTTTACAAAGTTGACACCATTGCATTTTGAAAAAGGCAAAGTCGTGGAGACAGATATTCCATTTGGATTTACTCCAGAGGATTTACAGTACATTGAGTCTATTGATTAGTAGAAAGGAATTAGAAACATGGCAGTATCTATTAATTTAATTGCAAAACGTGAAGAGATTAAAGCGCGAAAGGCACAAAAGTTGACTATCACTACATCTATTGGTGAAGTGATAGTCAAAAAACCATCTGCGTATTTATTGGCAGAGGCTATGGGGTTAGATGAGCATAACGACGAGTATTTAGTCTACAATTGTATTGAAGAGCCTAATTTGAAAGACAAAGATTTACAAGAAGCCTACGAATGCCATGACCCTATTGATATTGTTGGACAATTATTTGAGTTTGGCGAAGTAAAAGCTATTGCAGACGTGTTGGTTAAATCTGTAGGAATGTACAAGAAGTTAGACCATGCCATTTTGGATGAATTAAAAAAGTAATAGAAGAGGACTGGGAGGCGGCTACGGCCGCCTATCTAGTCTTAAAAGGTCATACGTTTGAATATTTCTTTAGTCTACCCATGGCTGAGAAAGTTATATGCCATGTGGCGATGGAGAAAGAAAGAAAAGAACGGTTAGAGGTCGCTAAACTTGCTATAAAGGAGGTATTCGGTGGCTTATAAAGAAACATTAGGCGCTGTAATATTTCTTGATGACAAGGGATTTACAGAAGGCGTCAAAAAAGCAAAAGAGACTACAGATGGATTGGCAAAATCTGCACAAGGACTAGGGCCAGCTATTTCATCTGCTGAAAAGAATATGGGGAGTGCGACTTCTGTTATTCAAGGCATTTCAAGTAAATTGAAAGAGGCTAAAGGAACGTTTGACAAATTCAAGCAATCTGCTATGAATACAACCGTTATGATTAAAGCCAAAGATGTGGCAACCCCTACAGTTCGCAAAATTAAAGAAGAATTAAATACATTCAAAGGTAAGGTATACACAGCTACGGTAAATGTAAAACAAAATTTATCGGGGGCATCTAATAAAGCTGTGAATGCAGTTAGTGGTGCGATGTTCGGAGCAACTGCACAAGTAGCAGGTATGGCAGGCATTGGGTTTGGTGTTTTTGACGCCATTAAGAAATATGCTGACTTCGAGGAAGAGATGTCAGCGGTAAAAGCTATCTCAGGAGCTACTGGTGATGAATTTAATCGACTCCAAGATAAAGCAATTCAAATGGGGGCGGATACGAAATACAGCGCATTAGAATCAGCTCAAGCATTTCGTTATATGGGGATGGCTGGTTGGAAGACCGGAGAGATGATAGACGGCATTGCAGGCATCATGAATTTAGCTGCCGCATCTGGTGAAGATTTAGCTATGACAGCAGACATTGTGACGGATAGTTTATCTGCTTTTGGGTTACAAGCAAAAGATTCTTCTATGTTTGCGGATGTATTGGCAGCAGCTGCAACAAATTCGAATACGAATGTTGCTCTTATGGGGCAAACTTTCAAATATGCTGCCCCAGTAGCCGGTGCTTTAGGTTTTACCGTTCAAGATACCGCAACTGCAATTGGTCTTATGGCTAACCAAGGCATCAAAGGCAGTGAAGCTGGTACAGCGTTACGATCTACAATGACACGAATGGTTAAACCTACAAGCGATTCTGCTGAAGCGATGCAAATATTAGGGCTCAATATATTAGATGCTAATGGCAAAATGAAGCCTTTTAGAGACATTATTAAAGATGTTCGTTCAGGGATGAGTAAGTTAACTCCAGAAAGCAAGGCATCTGTTGCAGCTATGTTAGCCGGGCAAGAAGCGATGTCTGGGTTATTAGCTTTAGTTAATTCCTCAGATGCAGATTTTGATAAGTTAGCTGGTGCGATCGATAACTCCAGCGGCGCGGCACAAAATATGGCCAACATTAGAATGGATAACCTAAAAGGTGACTTGGAACAACTGTCCGGAGACTGGGACTCTTTCACTACCAAAATCATGGGCGGAGGAATCGGTGGTTTTCGTGATATTGTACAAGGTATAGATAATTGGTTTGCAGGCTTTGCTGAGAATGTAGAAACCAACGGGATTACGATTAAATCTGTTCTTGATGGTATTACATCAGCAATAAAAGAACTGGTAGGACAAACGTTGAAGATGGATGGATTACCATCTATTTTATCTAGTGTTGTGCTTGCCATGGGCGGTATTGGTGCTTTTAAACTGGGGAAAGGCTTATCTAAGCTGTTTAAAAAAGGAAAAGGAAAAGGCAAAAGCGATGATGATACTGTAGGAGAGATGACCGTAAATGCATTACAGGTAACATTAAATGCAGTAAAATTGTTGCCGGGTCAAGGACCTATGGGTGGCGGACCATTGGGATTACCACCAGGAAAAGGTGGAGGAATACCAAAAGAAACACCAAAAGGACCATCTAAATGGGGTAGTCAATTAGGTAAGGCATGGCGAGGAATTGGCAAAGGTGCAGGTATGCTTGGCCGTGGTTTGGTGAAAATTGGCGGTAAGGCGGCCATTCCATTGTCATTAGCTATGGGTGCTTATGACATAGCTACATCAGATAATAAAGCAAAAGCAACAAGTGGCATGGCAGGTAGTTTGGCAGGCGGTTTGGCTGGTGCTAAATTAGGAGCTATGGGCGGCGCGGCCTTGGGTTCTATTATACCTGGTATTGGCACAGCTGTAGGCGGTGCATTAGGTGGCTTAGTTGGTGGCGTTGGTGGTGCTATCTTTGGTGAAGAACTAGGCAAAAGCATATATGATGGAATAACTTCTAATCTTGAAGGATTAAAGCAATGGTTCTCTGACACATGGAATAGTATTGTCGAAACTTGTGCGCCTGTTATTAATACAATAGTGGGTGTAGTCGCAATGGCTTATGATGGTATTGTTTCTATATGTTCTCCACTAGCAGACTGGTTTAGTTCTACCGTATGGCAACCAATTAGTAATTTTGCACAGTCTACTACTGATGCGATTACAAGTGCTTTTGATGGGGCATGTAGTGCTGTAAAAGGAGCATGGAGCGGTATCGTTGGTTGGTTTAATGAAAATGTATGGGGGCCATTAAAACAATTTGGACAAGAGGCTTTATCTACCATTGGTAGTGGAATTAATTCTGCTATGGACAAAGGTTCGTCTATTACAGGTTTAAAACTAAAAGGTCATGCAACAGGTAGCAATTACTTTGGCGGTGGCTGGACTGAAATCAATGAACGTGGTGGCGAGATTGTAGATTTACCTAGTGGATCTAAAATATACCCACATGCAACCACTGAGAAAATGCTATCAGAGCAATTTAGCAGTGCTAATAGTGGCGGTAACAACTATTCTATTAGTGGCAATACGTTTGTAGTACGTGAAGAGGCTGACATTGATAGAATTGCACATTCTTTATTTTCTATGATTGCGTCAGCTGAAACAAACTACGGAGGTGTATAATGTCAAAATTGGTAGCAGGAATAGGTAGGGCATTGTCCTATCTATCCGTCATTATGGGTAAAAGTGGTAATCAGTATCCTACGATTATCCTATCGCAAGGAAATGAACGGCTAGTATTGCCAGTGACACCAACCAAGTATGATGTAGGTTTTGAACAAGAACATAAATCTGTAGATATTACACAAATAGGTGAGGTGTTATTATTTGGCAATTCTAAGCTGAAAACGCTTTCATTTGATGGATTCTTTCCAGCGAAAGATTACCCTTTCATTGTTGGGGATAAAAGAAAGCCATCGGAGATTGTAGCACTTATCGAAAAGTGGGCAGTATCTAAGAAGCCAATCCGTGTGATTATTTCCGATGGGCCTATTAATTTAATGATGGCGATTATGTCATTTCCATGGAAGAAACAAGAAAATACAGGGGATTTGTATTTTACTCTTAGTTTTAAAGAATACAAAGATTTGAATACATCTACCGTAAGTGATGAAACAAAGGCGGTAGATTCTACTACAGGTTTGAAAGATAGACCTACAATGAAAACTAATCCAACAACGGCAACATTATTCAATAGAGGGTCGGACGTATTAGATGCTGCCAAAAAAGCCTATGGGAATTACAAGCATTATGAACGTATTATCCAATCTAATGATTTGAAGAACTTGGCAATTAATAATCTCAGTCAGCTTAGAAAGTTAAAGGTGAAATAATGATTATTAAGCATATGGGTACTAAGACAGTAACCAATCAAAAGACTGGAAAAGAAGAGAAACAAGCTGTAGAAAATGATATATCTCATCTTGTTAACCATGCTACATGGTCGGGTGCTAGGATTCAAGCGGCTAGAAAGTTAGAATTTACCTATACACAAGAGCTTAGGGATCCAAATTTTCCAGTATATCCAGTAGGTGTAGGTGAAACCATAAAGGCATATTCTGAAGATGGTGCATTACAATTTGTAGGCAACATTTATAGTACAGAGCGAAAAACATCGGCATCTACCATCTCTGTTACCTGTTATGACAACATGTTTATCTTAAGTAAGTCAAAAACGACTAAAAAGTTTACGAATATGACTGCTGAAGATATAACAAAATCGGTTTGTGCAGAGATGGGCATTAAGGTTGGAAAGCTAGCAGAAACTAAGGAAAAGATGACATTTATCGCTAACAATAAATCGGGGTATCAGATTATTGTTATGGCATATACAGAGGCTTCCAAAAAGACAGGTAAGAAATACCAAACCATGATGGAGGGCGATGAGTTAGATGTTATCGAAAAAGGTTCTTTGATTGAGGGGTTAATAATAGACCAATATAGGAATATTACAGATTCGTCCTACAAGGAAAGTATCGAAAATATGGTCAACAAGGTAATGGTTACGGATGATAAAGGCAATTTGATTCGTTATGAAAGCAACGATGACCATATCAAGAGATATTCGATGATACAAGCCGTCTATAAGGAGAGCAAAAACAAGAATACCGCAGAAGAAATAAAGGATATTTTCAAAGGTCCCGAACGTACTGGTACGATTGATTGCTTGGGAGATTACGATGCTCTATCCTCATATTCCGTTGAAATTCGTGATGTCATAACTCAGTTAAGTGGGCAGTTTTGGATCAAAAGCGATACCCATACATTTCAAAACGGACAGCACTCTATGAAGCTAGAGATTGAGCTTGAAAATATTATGACCGAAGAAAAAGTAGATCATTCCTTAGAAGAAAAGGAATCAAAACGAAATGAACGTGAAGCTAAAAAAGCTGAAAAGGCAGTTCAAGGAAAGGGTCGACGGTCAACAAAGAAACAAAGTAAAAGAAAGGTAGAGATACACTATGTACAATGATATACCAAGTGCAGCGCATTCTATGGCAAAGGTAGTGGATACTATTCATGGAATTGCAAAAGGCGAACAACCTATGGGAATGCGTATAGGTGTTGTTACCTCTCCATACCCTAACCTTGTAATTAGGATTGATAATATCGATATTACCAATGAGCAGATTTACATCAATGATTATTGGAAGCCAGATCATTATCGTGAAGCAAAAGGCCATATTATAAGTGAAACACAACCTCGCTCAGGTGGTGGTGGATATGCTGAGTTCGCTAGTCATACTCATGCTATCCATAATGATTATACAGACACTATCATTATGACTGATACGCTTCGAGTAGGTGATGAAGTGACGGTATTCCCTGTATATGGTCAAAGTGAACAATTGTATTACATTGGTCAGAAAGTGGTGAAATTGTGAGTACAGAGTTCCCTTTTGTAGGTGGATTGACCATACAAGAAAGAGAGCAAGAATTACCATTATTCATTGAATATGATTGGGATTTTGAAAACAATCAGTTTAAACGTGATAGCTTGGGTAATCGTATACAGGTTACTGGAGATGAAGCGTTAAAAGTATGGATCTATAAAGCACTCATGACAGAACGCAATCAATATTTGGCGTATTCTACACGGTATGGGATTGAGTTAAAGCCTTTTATAGGTAAAGTGATGAGTGTAGATGAAAGATACAGCGAATTGAAGAGGGTCATTGTTGAGTGTTTAATGGTCAATGCGTACATTAAATCAATTGATAGCATAGAGTTTGAAGAGAAACAGGATAAGGTCGATTGTTTCATATCTCTAACTACTATATATGGAGGATTAAATATAAATGTTTAAAATTCCTAATTCAGATGAAATATTAAAAGAGTTACAGACCCAATGTACATCGCCTTATAGCAAATTTGAGGGCACATTTGAGTATGATGTATTTTCATCTAATGCTATTGAGTTTATGAAAACTTATGTAGAACTTGGAGAACTATATAAGGTAGCATTTGGTGATACGGCCTATGGAGAGTTTTTAACACGTAAAGCATCAGATAGTGGTGTGGTGCGAAAAGAAGCCACAAAGGCGATAGGGTTTGTAACGGTAAAAGGTAATGGTGAATTACCTAAAGGCAGTCAATTTGCGACGCAAGCGGGGATTTTATTTGAAACATTAGAAGATATACGAGTAGAACAGACCGCTATCGTAAAAGTGCAGGCTGTAATAGCTGGTATAGGTGGTAATGTGATGGCACAAGCTATCTCAGTAATACCTATGTCGATACCTGGCATATTGAGTGTATCGAATACAGAGCCTATGCAAGATGGATTTGAGGCTGAAAGTGATGAAGAGTTAAGAAGTAGATACCTCAACCATGTGCGCAACCCTGGCACATCCGGAAATATTCATCATTATTATGAATGGGCAATGTCTATTGAGGGTGTAGGCGGTGCAAAGGTCATACCTACATGGAACGGTGCGGGGACTGTAAAGGTAATTATCGTAAATACAGAATATAAGGCGGCTTCTACAGATATTGTAAACAAGGTCCAGACTTATATTGAAAAAGTACGCCCAATGGGGGCTATAGTGACGGTAAAAACTGTAGAGCCTAGCGTGGTATCTATCGGAATACGCCCCGAGGGAGCTTTCAAGATAGATGTATTTAAAGAATTGATAAAAGCCTATTTTGTGGATTTAGCACATCAAGTGATTACAGGCAATCAGACTGTAAAAGTTTCATATCCTAAAATTGGTAGTTTGGCATTGGATGCAGGAGCTACTGATTACACCAATCTAGTATTAAATGGGAGAAATGAATCTATCACAGTAGGAGCTGAAACATTGATGGTATTAGGTGAGGTGCAAGTGATATGATCTTTAATTTGTTAAGAACTTATAAAGTAGATGTCTTGCGATATTTGCCTAAGTTCTTGAGCAGAGATAGTACTTTCAAGGCAACGCAGGATTCACTAAGCGAAGAGCATGAGAAACAGCGATTACTTATTATTGATATATGTAAGCAGTTGTTTGTTGAAAGTGCCACATGGGGGCTAGATGATTGGGAACGTGTATATGGTCTGCAAAATAAGCATCTATCGATAGACCAAAGACGTAATCTATTGCTCGTTAAAATGCGAGGCACACAAACGATTACTGAGGAAAAGTTACAAGAGATTATAAACTTGGTATACCCGCCCAAAAATGCAGTGGTAAAAGAAAACACAGGGGCTAATACATTCAAGGTTATCGTTGATACGATAGATGCACTTGATGAAATTCGGAGAGTTGTTGAGGTATATAAGCCAGCACATTTATCGTATTTGCTTAGTCATTCTTTTACTAGTAAAGGCCCTATGATGATTAGTGGGGCGGTGTC
>CAUUIH010000003.1:0-29196 GCA_963545165.1 uncultured Veillonella sp. | reverse complement strand
GCGTAGCCGTTAAGCCTGTCGCATCCTGTAAAAAGTCATCATTCAATACCACGGTCACTGTATCATCATGCTTTGATGCCTCCACTACTTTTGTGCCCTTTGTGAAGACTGGATACTCTGCCCGACCATCTTGTTCAATCATCAAGTTTATGGCATCTTTTACCGTTTTACGTTCTTTATCAATCGTAAGCGGTTGTGGCATTACGCCTTTCCCATCTTGGCGTGGTACATAGACCACGATTTTTGTCATCTTGTCCATAGCCTTCGTATCTTGTGATGTAGACGTTTGCGCAGTCGCTTGTTTTCCTAAATCTACTTTCAAATCTTGGGAATTACACCCCGCCAAAGCTATAACACATACGCTCATAATAGCCACTAAGCCATAGCGTAATGATTGTTTCATGAATTAACCTCCAAAATATAGTTCTAAACCTTTTGCCAATTCATTGGCAAAGTCTTTCTGTGTTGCTGATTCTTTTAAGTGCCCTTCTTCCTTAGGATTGGAAATAAAGCCTAATTCTACCAAAATAGATGGCATCAAGGAATGGCGTAGGACATATAAATTTCCTGGTTGAATTCCTCGGTCACCATTAAAGCCACTGTGCTCCGCAATTTGCTCTTGTACGGAAGAAGCTAATTTTTTCGACTGATCCGATCCATCGAAATAATAGGTGGCTATACCTCCTACATTCGGATTCGAGAAGGAATTAATATGAATGCTGATAAACGCATCAGCTTGATTACCATTTGCCACATTCACACGTGCTTGCAACTCGTCCACACCACTTGCATGCGGTCCATATACGTCCACATCAGTAGTACGAGTTAAAATAACTTTTGCACCTTTTGCTTCTAGGATGGATTTTAAATACTCAGCAATCGGCAATGTCACCTGTTTTTCTTGTAATCCCGTAGGGCCAATGGCTCCTGGGTCACTACCGCCGTGACCTGGATCCAATACGATGATTTTACCACCAATACCGCCTGTAGTGCGATAATTGACTACTTGTGGAATCGGTTTTTCTGGCACTGTGGGCAATGCCACTGGCTGTTTTGGCGCTACCTTAGGCTCTTGTTTAGCTGGTTTCGTAGCAGGTTTTGGTGATGGTTTTACCTCAGTTTTTGGAACTTCCTTAGGCGCTGCTTTACTTTCCGCTACCTTGGTTGGTGTTTTCTCAGCCACTGGGGCTGCTGGCTTTTTGCCGTAGTAATTATCTCGTGGGGCTACCCCTTTTTTCTGAATATCCACCACCATCCGATATGGTTTGTTATTTACGGTGTCTTTTTTTAAGGTAAATACTTTCAAATCTTCCACGTCGATAGCCTTCGGTGTTTCAATTTTCACCACTGTATCTGCTCCTGACTGTGAAAGTGTAGCACTTTTCGCAATGCCATCATCCATCACAATCGATGTAGGCACACCTGTTAAAGTGGCATTTTTCAACACCAATGTGGTAGATGTACCACTGGCACTAATAGATGCCGTCGCATGAACAGGGCTCGACAAACTAAATACCATTCTCACAAAAGGAATGGGCGCATCATTTCTAGTGACCCAATGAAGATCTGTCACATTTGCAGCCTTCGTAGCTCCAAACAGGACTGGTAACACCAATACTAACATACCCAATAGGGCAAATAACTTACGCAAATATCTCACTCCAATCTATGTTGCACTGGATAGTTTTCCTTTAGACAGTACCTTAATTATACCACATTTACCAAGTCCATACATGAAATATTAATGAAAATTATTATTTTTGCTATCACCGCAAAAAAGAAACATAAGTGGGAGCATTACATGCATCTCATTTATGTTTCTAATTTTTCAGTTATATAGAATTGTTACCTACTTATCCTTAAGCCTCTTGGTTTCCGTTGCGATTCATAATGTAGTACAATACAGCACCCACTACTAAACCACCAAGTCCCCAGAATACTTTTTCCAAGGAAGATTGTGTAATCAACCAAGTACTAACTACAACTGCTAATACTGGAATGACTGGACCAAATGGTACACGGAATGTTCTCGCCATATCTGGGCGTTTGCTTCTGAATACAAGTACTGCTAAGCATGTAGGCAAGTATTGAGCAAAACGAGATACTACGGAGATAGCTGCTAGTTTTTCAAAACTACCAGTCCAAGATAATGCTACTGCAAATATAACAGTTACGATGATTGCCACGTATGGAGCATCTTTTTTATTACGTTTAGACACTACTTTAGGAATCAATCCATCGTCCGCCATAGCTACGCCAGAACGTGGGGCCAAGAAGGAAGATGCTACGTTGATACCGCCGATAGAAATCAATGTGCCAGCTGTAACAATTGCTTTCGCCAATGGTCCCATGAATACGAACGCCGCATCTGCTACTGGAGTTTTAGATGTCACAAGGGAATCCCCCATGATACCGATACAGATAGCTTGGATTAAAATATACACAATAGATACTAGTGTTAACACAAGAATAATCGCTTTTGGTACATTGCGTTCAGGGTTTTCCATATCTTCCGCTGCTACCGCAATGGATTCAAATCCTGTGAAAGCGTAAAAAATAATCAATGCTGCTGCGCCGAAACTTGCTTGTGTCATGTCTGGTACAGATTCCATTGGCGCGAAATTAACGCCTTTCACATAGAAAATACCTACTAGGATGAAGAAAATCAATGGCAACAATTTACCGATGGTTACGATATTGTTGATGATTTTAGAAATCTTAACACCCATGATATTCATGATACCAAGTACAACGATAATCAATGTGGCAATGATATTTTTACCCATCTCTGTACTTGCCGGTTCCCATACTGCACCAAGAGCAGTTGCAAAACCTACTGCCATAGCAGACCATGCAATCGTAGCAATGGCCCACTTCATAAAGCCTACTTCAAAGCCTACGAAGTTACCAAATGCTTCCTTTGCATACACATATGGACCGCCGTTCTTGTTGAACATACCGCCCATTTCGGCAAAACATAAGGCAATGGACATCACTAGTAGAGCATCGAACACGATAACCCATAAACTGTTGACGCCTACCAAAGCAGCCGCTTTACCAGGAAGTAAGAAAATCCCGGTTCCAATAATTGCGTTGACCCCTAAGAGAATAATACTCATAAGGCCTAATTTGTTAGTTGACATAGTACTTCTCCTTATACTCTTGTGCTAATTCAACTAATACTATACACGTGCCATAGACTGGCAAGGGTAACACTGGTGCATACCATGATGCAGTAGTATCTCCCTATAAAAATTATAGCACTACAGATTACCCTTGCCAATAGATATTGGCCCTTGACTTTTCTATGGTCAAACTAGATCTAAATTAGAACATAGCATGAGCGATAAAATAGCCAACTACACAGCTTGTAAATACTCCAATAAGTCCAGGAATAATAAAACTGTGATTAATAACGAATTTACCAATTCGTGTTGTACCTGAACGGTCAAAACCGATACATGCTAAATCAGATGGATACGTTGGTAATACAAAGTACGCATAACATGCAGGGATGAAGGATAACACAATCAATGGATCCACGCCTACACTTAAGCCCATTGGTACCACGATAGCAAGTGCTGCTGCTTGAGAGTTAACTAATTTAGAGATGATGAATAGTACAAGTGCATAAGTCCATGGATGCTCTACTACCACACTGGATAAAGTTGTTTTGAATTGTGGAATATAAGCACCGAAATACGTTTCCGCCATCCAAGCTACACCGTATACAGATACAACGGCAATCATACCGGATTTGAAAACAGAACCACTTGTTACATCGCTCACTTTTACTTTACATACCAACAGAATTAAAGATGCCATCACAAGCATAGCAATTTGAATGGTCGGAGTCATAGATAATGGTTTCCAGGCACCTTTGGCATTAGGAACTAATGGCAATAATTCGTTAGGGAAACTACCGAATAGAGCGATGACTAAAATACCTAGTAAAAAAATAATAGTTGCCCAATAGGCTGTACGAGGAAGTTCTTTCACAACGCTGGCTTCTTTATTTTCTTCATAGATATAAGCGCGTTGTTCAGGATCTTGAATACGTGCTTGGAAGTCAGGGTCATTAGCCAATTCTTTACCACGGCGCATACTCCAGATACCTGCTACGATAACACCCACAAAGGTAGCTGGAATCGTAATAGATAAAATCGTTACCACACTCGCTTGGAAACTAACGGCCCCTAACATAGCCACTATAGATACTACCGCTACGGATGCTGGAGATGCACAAATACCCATTTGAGATGCCACAGATGCCACCGCCATTGGTCGTTCTGGGCGGATACCTTCTTTGATAGAAATATCATAGATGATTGGGAACATCGTATATACTACGTGACCTGTTCCGCATAACACAGTTAAGAACCATGTTGTGATAGGCGCTAAAATCGTAATTTGTTTTGGATTGCTACGAAGAAATTTTTCTGCGTATACAAGCATAACATCCAAACCTTTGGAAGCTTGTAAGAAACCTGAACATGTTACCACTGCCATAATCGTTAGCATTACATCAATTGGTGGTTTACCAGGTACAAGACCAATTACGAATACGTAAATAGCAAGACCAATACCAGATACAGCAGCTAAACCTAAGCCACCATGTCTTACACCAACAATTAAGCAAGCTAACAATAGAATAAATCCGAATAAAATAATCATGAAATTACTCATTCCTTTCTAATTAAAAAAACACTTGCCGTAACCATTATACGGCAAGTGAGACAATAAAAACAGTGATAAACCGTTTCTATAGGATATATTTTTTTATGAAAGTTTGTTATTAAGTAAATTCATTTCTACTAATTCATCACATACTCTCTCTGCTAAATGACGATTATGCGTAATCAATATCAATGTCATATTATACTTGAATACTTCTTCCAATATAACGGACCATAATTGTGCTTGTGTAATAGCATCTAAACTAGCCGTAATCTCATCTGCGATCAATACTTTCGTCTGTGGTGAAAGAGCACGTAAAATAGAGATTCGTTGTAATTGACCACCAGATAATTCATTAGGCCAACGAGACAACCATTCTCTTTCGATACCCATACGATCCAACAAGGACTCTGGAATATCCCAGGCTTCATCTAAACTCTTTTTGAGTTTCCACCTAGGGTTTAGAGCTTTTTCAGGATGTTGATAAATCAATTGAATCGGATTGTATCCATGAATCTCGCGAATATCTTGCCCATCTAGGGTGACACTGCCACTTTGTTGTAACATGTACTTTGCTAGAATTTTAGCTAATGTACTTTTACCACATCCACTAGGTCCCAGCAATGCAATGCGTTTACCTTGTTCAATTTGTAAAGACACATCTTTCAGCACGAGTTCATCCTCATGATACCCAAAGGTGAGGTTTTTAATGTCTAACATCATATCCCTCCTTTTGTATCAAAAATTGTTCAACTTCTGCTTTGGAATAGTCCCTAAACTCATTCTGTGGCAATGCATTAAATAAAGCCCGTGTATACGGATGTGTTAATAAGTCTGGATTTTGAAAGTTTCTTGCCTCTGTCACATCAATTAATCGACCATCATAAAACACAGCTACCCGATCTGCTACATGAATAGCTAAATCTAGATCATGGGTAATGAGCATACAGCTTTTTCCTTCATTCGCCATATCACGGAACATCTGTAAAGCTTGCACCGCATCTTTCATTTCCATGCCAGGAGTTGGTTCATCCGCTACAATAAACTGAGCATGACTAATCAATGCTGTCGATACTAGCACACGCCGTGCCATGCCTCCAGATAGTTCGAAAGGATACATACGGCTCACCTCTTCACGCAATGCTAATTTAGCAAATACGGCTTGTTGGTCCTCCATCTTTCCTGTGAGTCCCATAACTTGTTTTCCCACTTTCATAGTCGGATCCAAATAGGTAATAGACTGTGGCACTAGAGCCATCTCTGAACCACGATAAAGTTCTTGTTGCTTCGGAGTTAACCCTTTTCCTTTATAAAAAAGTTTCCCCGCCACAGTAGCATTATAAGGCAACAATCCCATAATAGCGTGAGCTAACAGGGTTTTTCCTGACCCGCTGGCACCTACTACAGCTAAAATTTCTCCTGTGTAAACGCTCAATGAAATATCCTTAATCCCCTGTACATGGCGTTTTGAAAGTTTTCCTTGGTACATTTCAAAAGTGACAGCAAGGTTCTCTACCCGCAATACTTCTTCTTTCATGAGAACCTCCTAGCGCTGCGAATGTATAGGGTCAAATAGCTCTTTTAAAGCTTCTCCCAATCGATCAAAGAAAAATACTACCACCATCAATATGGCTCCAGGGAAAAAGGCTAACCACCATAATCCCAAAGAAATATGACGAATCGATTCAGACAATATGATACCAATAGCTGGTAAATCTAATGGCAACCCATAGCCCAAAAAGGTAATACCCGCTTCATGTAAAATAGCATGAGGAAATAAAAGTACAAGACCAATGATATATTGTGGTAAAATATGCGGCACAAAATGCTCTTTGGCAATACGGAAATAGGAATGTCCATAATTGCGTGCTGCCAACACATATGGTTCTTTACGAAGTTGCATAACCTCTGCCCGTATCAGTCGTGTTAAGCGAGTCCAATGTGTTGCCACCACACCGATAACAACACCTTTCATTCCACCCCCTAAGGATACGGAAATCATAAGGATTAACAAAATATGAGGAACCCCCATACATAAATCAACGAGCCACAAAATAAATGCATCTACTTTCCCACCAAAGGTTGCCGATAAAGTTCCTAATACCAATGCTATACACGAACTGACAAAAGCAGCCAACAATCCTACTTGAATACTAATGGATAAACCTTTAATACATCGATATAACATATCTCTTCCCATATGGTCAGTACCAAATATATATTGCAAAGAAGGCTCTGCATATTTATTACCATAATTGATAGCATAACTATCTTCTGGCATAAGTACCCCTGCAATGGTAATTAATACAAGGACAACAGATACAAAACATGCTAAAAATAACATTTTTTTACGTCTTGTCCAAGAATGACCCGTCAATACTTCTATTATATCGTCATTCATATCTCATGTCCCCCTTCCCTAATTTCTGGATTCACCACTGCATACAATACATTAGCAATTAAATTTCCAACAAATACAAAAATGGCACTAAAAAATGAAATACCTAATAGTAATGGAACATCTCCTCGCAGACCTGCTAGTGTCACCGCACTACCTAATCCAGGATAAGAGAATACGACTTCTGTTAAAATGGCACCTCCGAATAGTTCGGCAAAGGATGCAAAATGTAAGGTAATCGCTGGAATCATTACATTCCGCAATCCATGTCGTAACACACGTTGCCACAGAGTTTCCCCTCTAGCTTCTGCAAATAACATATAATTACTGCCTAAGCAATCGATCATCTTCTGTCTCGTATGCAAAGTGATAGCAGATACACCCGTAACAGCTAACGTTAATGCCGGTAAGGCTACGTGGTGTAACCGTTCTGCCCATGTGACATCTGCCCCGATTTTACCGATTGGAGTGGATAAGGCAAAAGGAAACCATTGTAATTCCACAGCGAAAATAAATAGTACCACAATACCTAACCAAAAGGTTGGTATAGATACGCACAACAAGGAAAATCCATTGATGATTTTATCAATCCACCTTCCCTCGTATACGCCACTGACGATACCAAAGAAAAATCCTACCAAGCCAGCTAATACCCATGAAAGTAGCATTAACAATAAGGTTTCTTGAAACTTTTCAGCAATGACATTAATAACAGGTTCATTGTAAAGGAACGATACACCCCAGTTACCTTGCAACAAGTCTGTTGCCCAAATACAGTATCGTTCGAATGGTGGCTTGTCAAATTGCCAGAAAGCAGCCATAGCCGCTTTTTGCTCCTCTGTCACAGATAACCCAGAAAAGTATGCATCAATTGGGTCGATAGGAGAGATGACTAAGAGCAAAAAGCTTACTACGCTTACTGCAAATATCAAAAGTACCACACGAATAAGTTGTTGTCTAATGAAAGACCAAATTTGCTGATTCATATGTGATCCTTACTATATTATTTCCATTGCCATTCAGAAAGATTAGCTAAAATACCCATACCTTGACCACGTTCATTAACACCTACATGACCAAGATCAAGACCATCACGGACTAGATATGGAACGGACACATTGGCAATCCATAAATATGGAACATCTTCTTTTATACCAGTTTTTCCATCCCATTGAGCCAACTTAAACTCTTTAACCGCTTCATCCCAATTTTTAGCTGCTAATGCCGCCTCAATATGAGCATCTACCGTCGGATTATTATACATAGCTGGGTTATTTATTACATTTTTACCAATTTGGGAACTATGGAAATACGTATAAATAGACAATGGATTAAAGTCACCAAATGCCCAAATTGTAGGCACATTACGAGCAATTTTACGAGCATCAGACCATGCCATAGATTCTGCAATCATATTGATACCTAATTTTTTTGCATCAGCTGCTAAAGCTACTGCTGTATTGTAACGTTGTAAATCGTTAGAACGTCCAGAAATTTTAAATTCAGCTTTTATACCATTTTTTTCACGGATTCCATCGCCATCAGTGTCTTTCCAACCAGCATCTTCAAGTATTTTTTTTGCTTCTTCTACACGATTATCTGTAATAGTTAACTCTGGATTAACCCATGCTAACTCTTTGGAGTACATGTATGTTGGTTCACCAAATCCATTCAATGCATTTTTAATAATTTCTGCACGATTAATACCAATATTTAACGCTTTACGAATGGCTGGATCAGATGTAACATTATTACCTACTTTCATACCATTTTCTTCACGTTCTGGTTGTGTTGGAAGATTCAATGTAAAAGAATCAATAGATTGCATAGTAAATACTTTCATATTATCTACTTTTGCATTCGCATAATCAGAATTCAAGAATAACACATCGACTTGACCCGATTTAGCTGCTGCCACTGCAGCATCTTCAGCTATATTTAAAACGGTTACTTTTTTAAGTTTTGGTTTCTTCCCATAATAATATTCATTTGGCTCCATAATCAACTGTTGTTCTTTTTGGAATGCCACTACTTTCCATGGTCCAGAACCAATTGGTTGTGATCCGTAGGTTTCTTTATTATATGCATGAGCTGGTACGATACCCAATGTAGCAGCTACTTCAAGGAATGGAGACCAAGGTTTTTTTAACGTGAATTCTACCGTGTAGTCATCTTTTGCCACTACTGATTCCATAAAAGTAAGGTCTACATAGCCACCTGCTTTTTGCGCTGTTTCATAGGTAAATACAATATCTTTAGCTGTTAATGGTTGACCATCAGAAAACTTAACATCATCACGAATTTTAAATGTGTAATGCAAACCATCTGGAGATATGGACACATCTTTTGCTAAATCCATTTCCAATTCTTTATTATCATTTCTTGTATATAACGCAGAATGGAATGGATCCGTAGCCCACATGCCCCATCCACTGGTTGGATCATAACCGCCATTAATCATGTATTTCCCCATGGAAATTACAATTTCACCCTTTGCAGCGCGATCGGCTCTCGCCTGATCTGTATTGCCACCACAACCTGCAATCAGTAAAAAAGCCATGATTGTGGTAATAAGCATAAATAATCTTTTTAACATAACGTACGCCCTTTCAAAATTAAATTACTCTAATCCTAAACTAAAAAATGAACCCTCCTTTCAACTAGTAAACGATGATTATAAATATATATAATCATCTGTATAATAAAATCCATAATGCACCTATCGTATAAAAAAGATGATATATCTTCTTATATGAATTAGGTAATCACTATGGATTACAAACATCATAAAACAACTTTATATATAGATAAGTTCTAAAAGACTTTATGTATTAAAACTTTCTAATACTACACTCAGTTCTTTCATTTATATAATTATATTTAATCGTACATTACAAAATTGGTATTCGTCAAATTACTTTCAGTTATATGTGAGAAAGAAATGTGTTCTCAAACTAAAAGAAATATAAGTAGTATAAAAGACCATCTATAAATATATATACATAGACAGTATAAATAAAATTGATTTTTTCTTTTGAAAGTTTATCCGGTACAAAGTTCCACCATATCTTCCTGCTCTCGCAACGATGCCGATAGAATTAGTTTTTTGCACCCATTGCTTAACTGATAGTATAAAACGGTTAACTCCTGCTTCATTTTTAATTTCCTCGAATTCGGGGAAATTAAAATTCGTGTTATACTATTTTCCCAAATACCTAAAAACTCTATTGTATTCTTGTTTCTGAGCCACCTTTCAATCAAGGAAGAACTGTTCTCAATATTTTAACCATATCTGTTAAAGAAATATAATCTCTATTGTCTATGACAATAATACTGATTTCTGAACCTTCAACATTTATTTTAGATACATAATCACTTCTCAATCATTAAATTGATTGCTTTGTATTATAGCATTTTTAGAGGATTTTCCCACAAACATTTTACACTAACTAGGAGTTTAGCCCCTGTAAAAAAGGCAGTTAGATTTTACTCTAACCACCTTTAAGTCCTATGATTTTATTTATTCTATTTCATCACTACCCATTGTCCTGGTTTTCTTTAACGGTTTTCTAATAGTAGCAGCATTCATCAAATCACTTCCTTTTGTGCTTTATTTTCAAAGAAACAACGCACAATTGCAAGTAATATTACATTAATAAAGGAATATAGAATCTTTTGAACTCATACGGTCAAACTCTATAAAAGAATATCCTTTAATGCCTTGCTCATTAATTCCTGACGTTTTTCCATAAACTCTTCGAAGTTTGCAAGTTCATAAGAAATATCATCAGGAAGATACTTAGTATTTTCTCTATTTGCAGTAACCTTCAACCACTCAACAAGTGGGGTAGCCTTTTTGGATTCATTCTCTCTACCTTCCAATAACTGAAGGTTTGCTAATGTATTCCTCCTTCTACGCCAATCCGCTTTTGTGTCATCCTTAATCACTGTTCCATCCAGTAATATCAAGTTTTTTATTTTGTTTTCTTCAAATCCTGCATATGGATGCATATGATCTTGATGGAACCCCTTCTGACTATACTTTAAATTTGGATACAGAAGCGATAATAACATAAATGTATAGGCACCGATCTCATGAGTATCAAACATCGAATCAATCTCCTCAGCTGTGTAACGAAGAGATCTGTCCCCGGCAAATCTGATAGCAGTAAGATTTGCCATGGTAAATGAATTAGTAGGAGCTGCCTTCAATGCTTCACGAATACTTGTGAGTGCAGAGCTTGTTGAAGCACCAAAAATCTGTTTTACCTGTGCAATTACAAAATATTTTCTTAATTCGGCTTTACTGCCAGGATCGAACTGACCACCCTTATATCTGTAGTAAACCATAGGAGAAACGGCTACATAAGAAATCATATTCTTTGAATTGAATCCGAACTCATTTAATAAATCAACTGTATCCTTAATAGCTTTTTGTATAGATTCCCAATTTTCTTTAATTTTTAGGACACTATCTTTTTTGAATGTCTCTACTTTTAACGCTACGGACATATCCAAAAGATACAAACATGTACGCATTATAAAATCATTAGAGAACTTGAACCCTTCGCCCTTCTTATTTATTTCAGAAAGTAACTCATCAATCTCCTCTCTTGCTTTATCCCAATGCGAAACAATAGTGGAGAATAATAAATCACTCTTTGAAAGTACTGTTCCACCAGAATTTACTCTAACGAAAATATCCAATACACTATCAATGGAATCTTTTTCTACTTCAAAATAGTTAATGATTTCATCAATGACAAGTCTTGTATGTAAAAGTGTAATACTCTTTATTGCATCTTTGTCGGTTGCCCATCCATTCGGGATGATAACTTCTGTGTATAAGTCTTCCGCTAAATACTTAAGAATATCTTTTACCAAATACCAAAGCTTGTCATCCTTATTCTTTGTAGCCTCTTCTGCTGTTAAAAATTTAAACTCGTAAGAAGTTTCCTCATCATCAGTTTTTTTACTATGCACATTAAAGTACAGTTCCTTCTTTGGAAATGCATCATCATTTTTCCACCTTCTGTTTGGAAGCTTTCTACTCATACTTCCTTGCAAGGCTATGTAAAGAGAAGTCAATCTCTGCTGTCCATCTAAAACTGCTCTAATTGTTTCATCTTCACTACCATTCGGGAATGGCAATGGTGCAAGTGGATTCTTATACATATCTCGATCGTGGTAATCTTTTATAAATTCATACATTGAATACTCTTTTTCATTTACCAAAGTCTTCTTAACTTTCCAAAACAGGAATGTACCAATAGGATATCCCCGCATGATAGAATCCATTAATCTTGTAATTTGTGAATCTCCCCACACGTATTTTCTTTGAATAGCAGGAAGATACATTCTTCTACTATTTACATCCTCTATTATTGTTTTAATACTTTTCTTTTCGTATGCCATAGTTTACCTCACACATTACTCTTTTTCCATTACACAATTCTTTAATTCTATCGAATGGCCACAACATAATCCTCCATGTCCAAAACACCCATCAATTTATTATATTATACCCCATTCGGTTGATATTGTTACGCTAATTTTAACTGTGCTCACCCTTTCACACAATTCGAAATGTCAGCATCTTATCCAGCCCACACGTTTCAATGTCGCAAGGGACACCACCACGAAGTGTTGCTTCCAAATGATAAAATAGCATACACCGATTGATATGTTGGAGAAGCAAGGGAGAACGGCGCCGATAGCCATATTGTGTAAGCAAGGATCGAAGCTTGATTCTCACATACTCATTCCCCTTGCCATAGAGGATGCGGATACGCACACTTTTAAAGAACAAATCCAAATCAGCATAGTCGTTTATATACTGCTCTATATTTACGATGTGCTTGCCGTATGCAAGGTCTTTTTGTATAGCGGGAAATTCTCGATCAAGGATAGGTTTTTCATGAAAGTAGTGCATCCAATAACGAATATCCAAAATAAACTTCCGCTTGTCTCTGCGATACTGTTCGGCAAAAAAGGCTTTCTCTTCCTCCCATATTACATCAATGATGTGGCTTTCCTCCCTACTGGTAAGCTCCATACTACTGATGATGGCAGCCAGGTCAAGGGCTGAATATAAAAGCGCCCTCACTAGCTGTCACCCTTCACACCGTTACACTGGCGGCACAGGATTTGTAGATTTTCCGTAATACTTTTACCACCACGATTCATTGGAACGATGTGGTCCACCTGAAAGTAAACCCGAGACCCATCCGTTTTGCCACAGCAAGCGCACTCATATAACCCTTGCTCCTTTCTTGATTTTTCAAAGGCCTGATCTCTTAATTCTTTTTCCAGCATAGGGTTAATCTTACCTATCTCATGCAGTGGCAAATCCTCCAATGCTCGCGTGCCGTAATTCACATTGTTTTCAAGTTCTTCATACAGTTCAGAAGAGTGCGATAGTTTCATCAGCTCAATGTCGAGTTGACGAAGAAAATACAGTTTTCTTCCAAAGAATAGTTTGAGCATAGTATCATCGCCGGAGTCCCAAATGGAATCGATATATTCCGATTTCTTGCGCTGTCCCATATCCTCATCCCAGATGTATTGTGCGATAGCGGTTACATCCAACTTAGTCCTATCTATCTCAGCAAAAGTATAAAACTGAGGTACTGCTTCATACTGTGCATAATATTTTAGAATATTTACTACATCTCTTGTCTCATAAGGCGGTACAAGCTCCCCACAGAAGAAAGAGTCCCTACACTGACGTTCCATTTTTTCAAGCTGTTCGTCACGCAGATATTCTTCCGTTGCCTCAAAACTGGAGAACAGGGACGGAAGGGAATCCATGAGTTGCTTGTATGCCTCCTCTGTACTATTGTAGACCATCACCTGATAGGCATGATCCATGCCGTTTTCCTCCAGATAAGAAAACGCATACATACCAATCGGAATCCGCTGTTCAAAAGGTACTTTTTCTAATGATGAAGTATCTACTGAATCATCCAGTATGGAAGCAAATTCTTCTATTTTGGAAATGGCAATCATGCGGAGATCATGCTTCATCCGTTCAGTTTCACTATCGCGGAAATTGTTACTTCCTTCAAATAGGCTTTCAGGATTTACCCAAGCGATATTTTCATTCCAATGGTCAATAAAAGAAACAATATAGGCACTGGATGTACCACCTGCGGCTGTTCCCCGTAATGCCCGCCCAACCATCTGGGTCATCAAAATAGATGACACTGTAGGTCTAGCAAGGAAAACCGTCTTTGTTTGTGGTAGATCAACGCCTTCTGTAAGGATGTTCACATTGATTAAAACCTGTAGCTTTCCATCTTGATATTCCTTTAGCTTTCTTTCGTTATCTTCACGGCTGATTGTCACGCCGGTAATCGCATCTTTCACAGAGGAAACGATAAAGTCCGCCGAAACACCTGCTTTTTTGAACAAAGCGGTCAACTGGATGGCATGGACCACATTGACTGCAAAAAGGATGGTCTGCCCATACTCAGATTGCTTCGCTACATAGGTCTCTACGATTAGCTTGTTTCTAGCCGCACTGTCTGCCATTTGCTGTGCAATTTCATCTGGCAAAATATCCAAATGCTGGATGCTCTCCCAAGCATCCACGCCAAGGGTCTCCCCGTACTCTTCATCGGTATAAAAGCTTTCAAAAATGGGCTTTGCAAGAATCTGTCGGTTAATCAGCTCTTTTAAGCTGATTTGATAGGTAATTCCTACATCGTCACGTACAGCTTGTCCATTTATAATACCATCGCTGTATATACTGGCTAACAATCCCTGTTCGCTTTCTGCTGTCCGAAATGGTGTTGCGGTCAGCCCAATGAGTTTCAAATTAGGCACTTTCCCTTTTACATAGTCAATGATTTTTCGATATGTTTTAGCCGTTGAATGATGTGCTTCATCCACGATAAGATACAACTCGTTTTCGCCTTGCAGCCATGTGTCCAACCGGTCAATATTTCTTCCAATACTGTCTTTGCTAACAATCAAAAGATTGTCAGCAGGAGAAATGTTGCTAGTACGGTCATGACTAGATGCGCCAGAAATAATACGGAAGCAAAAGGAAGAAATATGCGGTATCACCTCTGTATAGGCAAACTTTTGAAATGATTCCGCAGCCTGATCCAATAACATTTGACGATGGGCTAGCCAAAGTATCTTCTTTTTCTTGTCGATGGCGTTCTTCAAAAGCCACATAGATGCTGTGTAGGTTTTCCCGCCACCAGTAGGTAGGACTACTAACGTACTGTAGGCCGGCTCTTGATTGATTTTGTCGAGACAACGCATAGCCTCTTTTTGGTGCTCGTATGGCATTCTTTCATTGGTTCCCTTTTGGGGAAACACATCGCCGTAGGACTTAACTTCTATACAATCAGAAAGATGTTTCATTCCCTTTACCTCCCTTTATGATTCTTTGTCCACTATACTATTTACTTCAGCACCATATGCAACCAAATTAGACATAGTGTTACCTCCTTTAGGTAAAAGCTATAAAGTTCTTCGTCAATACATCTTATTTTTTATCCAAAATCAACGCTTCTAGTCGTGCAATTCGTTGTTCTTGTTCATCCACCCGTTGACGAAGTACTTGGTTTTCATCTTGAAGTACATAAATAGAAGAGATAGGTCCCTTTTCGTATTGTGGTAACACGTTAGAATCGTTACCTCTTCCGAACTTAATACTCACCCCTCCATTGACCATAACACTGTTGCCATTAGAATGCGCAAAACCTATATGTGCCAATGTAGATTCGTTATAATAGCGAGCATATCCTAATGCCACTGCTCGTTTATTTTTATAAGCCCCTACGCCTGCCATAAATTGATATGGTTCTTTAGGGTCATAGGAAAGCGGTTTTAACGCTGACAATGCGGCATTCATGGTATCTCTTGATTGAGAATCTGCTTCTAATGAATCAATTTTATGATTAACCGATACATTTTCTATCTCTTGAATTGCTGCATATAGTTGGCTACCATTAACAGCATCTGTAGATGTTGCAGAGATTTCACCAGCAGCTACACCTTGCAGTTGACGAGTAAACGTATTGTATTTCTCAGGTTTTACAAATCCATTATCATTAGAATAGTAATATCCTGAACCATCATCAACTGCACCAATACTGACTATGCCTCTAGCATTATCGATGCCAGCATATTTGCCCTCTACTGGATGTACTGTGACAGCTTTACTGAATGCTCCCAAGGCAACTGAACTTTTACCATATGCCTTGGCACCATATCCAAGGGCCGTACCATGTTCAAATTCTACCGTCGCGTAATCTCCTACTACTGTTGCTCCTACTCCAGGCGCTTTACCTAATGAAATTGTCCAATTATTAAAATCTTCAGGATATGTCTGTGGAGTTGCAATACTATAATTTCCAACAACTACTATATGGTCTCCAGTTACTCGATTTTTATTCCCTACAATATTTAGATGATCACCATACACTAAATTGTTATTTCCAGATATATTATAAAAATTAGAATACATTATATTATTGCTCTTACCAATTACATTAGGTGTAGGATCAATCGCCCCATTATCATTCTCTCCTACAGCTAGAACGACGCTACTAATAGACATGTTCATTAACGAAAGAGCTGCAATTGCCATAACTAAATTTAATTTTAACTTCATATATTCTCCTAATATTGTAATAAAAAAATACATTGCTCGAACTCTTGGACACCCCTTGCATGGGCCGATCTAATTCTTACTTCATCACTTAGTTCCTTGTAAGCAGCGCCACAGCTTCTGTATGATACGTTTGCGGGAACATGTCCACTGGTTGGACTTTCACCAATTCGTAACCATGTTTTGTCAATATTTCTATATCTCGTGCCATGGATGATGGGTTACAAGACACGTACACGATCCGTTCTGGTGCCATGCCAACGGCTGCGTGTAATACATCTTCTTTGCAGCCTGCACGAATGGGATCAAATACGATGACGTCTGGCTTGATGCCCTGTTTATACAGCTTAGGCATTTCTACTGCCGCATCACCTACGATAAACTCTGTATTGTCGTATCCATTGCGGAGGGCGTTTTTCTTTGCATCTTCAATAGCGGGTGCTACGATTTCAATGCCGATGACATGTTTTGCTTTGTGCGCCAAGAACAAGGAGATTGTCCCTGTTCCACAATAGGCATCGATGACCGTTTCATGACCTTTCAAATCTGCAAATTCCAAGGCTGTATCATACAACACTGTAGTTTGTTCTGGATTCACTTGGAAGAAGGAATGTGGTGACAATTGAAAGGATAAATCTTTGATATAATCTGTAATTTGGTCCTTTCCATAGATGGTACGATTCGTAGGGCCTAAGATGACATTCGTTTGTTTTGGATTGTGATTCACTACGATGGATGTGACCTGTGGTAACGCAGTTACGATACGGTCTACCAATTCCGATTCATGAGGAATGCGAGAGGTCCGACTTACAAGGATGACCATCCATTCTTCTTTTCCAATGCGTCCAATAATATGGCGAATGATACCTCTTTCCGCATGCTCATCATAAGGCTCAATGCCGAGTTCAGTCATCGCTTCGTAGCAAACCTTGCGAATCGCATCATTTCCAATGTCTTGGATAGGACACTGTTCGTGATTGATAATGCTATGAGAACCTTTTTGGTAAAAGCCCATACGCATATTACCTACGGTGCCACCTACTGGCATTTGCATTTTATTGCGATACCGCCAAGGATCCTCTGGGCCTATGCAAGGCAACACCAACTTAGGGTCACATTTAGCAATACGTTCAATGACGGCTTTTACGGATTCTGTTTTTAGTCGCAATTGCTCTGTATAGGACGCATGTTGTAATTGGCAGCCACCACAATTTCCATACACTTCACATTGCGAGTCCACACGCTCCGCGGACGGTGTGATAACCTTTACAATATCCCCTACAGCATAATTCTTTTTTACTAAAGTAATCTTCACTTGCACTGTTTCATTCGGCAGTGCATAAGGCACAAATACAGTAAAGCCTTCGTATCTTCCTACTCCCTCGCCACTACTACCAATGCCATGAATGGTTATAGTATATGTATTTCCCACGCACACCGGTGCTTTCTGTTGTTTCTTCTTCTCGCTCATCTATATATCCTTATAAGTAACGCAATTCTTTTCATGAATGTATTTCTTTTTATTATATCATTTTTTTGCATTCCTAACATGTTTCCTGAGGGCATAGCCAGTAAAAGTAACCTATTTTTATGCATTCCTAACATACCTCCTAATACTATCGCTAGTGAAAGTAACTCATCTTGTGCTACCTCAAAGTTTTTGAAACAACTTTAAAATTCAATTACCCTAGTATTTAACTAGGCTAATCATTATTATAACCAACTCATTTTGTCTTATAACCCCTTTTTTAACAAACAAAAAGCATATAGTCTTCATTGATGTACTACATCATGAAAACTATATGCCTATGTATGATACTTCTTTTTACTAAACTACTATACCTTGTGTTCCAATAATTGAGATATTACTTTCACTATTTCAATTCTATTTCACCAATCGATTACGAATGATGGCTGCCCCTAATACCAATACAACACAACCAATATGGAATATCAAGCTATATGGTTCAATGTATGGTGTTGCCATTGGATCGTGTTGAATCATGCTAGCAGATACCCAACCAAGGATACCGCCACCTACGTATAGGATAACAGGGAATTTATCGATTAGTTTTACAAAGATAGTGCTGCCCCAAACAATGATTGGCACTGTCACTAACATACCTGCTACAACAAGACCGAAATGACCTTCTGCTGCTGCCACAACACCTAGCACATTATCAATGCCCATTACACCATCGGCAATGATGATCGTTGCAATAGCGCCCCAGATATTATCTTTTGCTTCAATATTGTGTTCATTGTCTCCATCTTTCAATAAAGAATAGCCAATCCAAAGCAACATAATCCCACCAACAATGCGCAATGCTGGAATATTGTCTAAGGCTTCAATGAACAAAATTGCCATAATTAACCGTAAACCGATAGCACCAGCAGTGCCCCAAAAAATAGCACGCTTGCGCAATGTTTCTGGTAAGTTTTTGGCTGCCATACCGATAACAATGGCATTGTCGCCAGCCAATAATATATCAATAATAATAATTTGTAAAATTGCTAATAACCCTTGTGTTGATGTAATATCCACTATTTCCTCCTATATATACTACTTAGAATAGATTCTATTATACCATAGGACACCTATAAAACAAAGGATAGCTGACTCAGTATGAATCAACTATCCTATCTTACTCTCTGTTATTGTGTAATAACACATTTGCAATTAGATGTTCTTTCTGTTTTACAACAAATCAATGACTACTCTAATTCAGAATATATACTTTCACAGTACGACGGCCAAATTGAATGGCTTCCTCATAACTGTCCATAGCCACGTCGATACGATGACCTACAATATCGCCACCCGTATCATCTGCCACGGCATAACCGTAGCCCTCTACGTACACCTCTGTGCCCAGTGGAATCACGCTAGGATCTACCGATACATAGCCACGACGTAATGCATGACCTCGAGCTGTGTACATACCAGATTCATAACTGGAATAGGCGCTGGCCTCCATGTCTATCGTTTTTTTATAAGACGATGGCTTGCGGCTTTTTTTGAAAGTACTATGTTTTGTGTTGGATAACTTAGACCATGTAGTAGCATCTAAGATACCAGTTTCACTTAATCCATGATACCGTTGAAAGCGAAGTAAGGCTTCTTTTGTGCCACTACCAAATACACCATCAATGGAACCTGGGGAAAATCCACTATCTTCTAATTTACTTTGTAATTCTTCTATTTGTCGACCCCGATCACCAAATCGTGATACCTCGACAGTACGGGTATTTCGAGACGCTTGTTGCCCCTCAAATTGTTTTTGATTCTCTAGTAAAGCACGCATAGTTTCTTTGCCTACTCTACCATCTGGAGTTAACCCGTGTTCTTTCTGAAAGACGAGTACTGCGTATTCTGTATTATTCCCAAACACTCCATCTGCTGTATCAAGCAAATAGCCTTGGGCTACTAACAACGCTTGTAACTCTTCTACCTCTTTACCGCGATCACCACGTCCCGATGTTGCCAAAGCTGTCGCCATGGTACACACCAAAAGCAGAATCGCTATGAGAGTTATTTTTTTCACGATGTTCACCTCATATCTAAATGCTTATACATTTTACCATTTTTTGGGAGATACGTCAAAAAAATAGGGCTTTTTTAACACTCTAGCACCACTTAGTACCCATTTTTACAACATTTTTCCCACATATAGTATAAATTACCTCTCATAGGAAATACCACCTACTACATGTATACCTAAAAATTGCCTATTTCTAACACTGTCTATAGTAAATATGCATATACATAGGGGTAGTATACTAAATTGGCATAATAAAACCGTAGTAAAAGTGTCCTCTCACTACGGTTTTACTATTATACCAGTTGAATCTTTTTCCTACTATTTTATCTATTGTGGACCTTCTCCAGCAATAATGCGTTCTGCCTCTGTCGTAGATAAATCATAATGCATGAAATTTTTATAGAAGTCTTGTGTTTCTTTCACTAGGTTAATATCGCCAAATAATTGTGGTTGAATGATTTGACCTGCCCATAAAATTTGTAATGCAGATTCAGCGCTATATCGGTCCCATTTGAACGTTCCTACAGGGTTACTATATACACGACCAGTTTGTACCGCTTTGATACCACTCCATTGTGGATCATTCATAATTTTTTTAATGGCCTCTTTGGAGTTTACATCACCCACGATGATAATGTCTGGGTTCGCTTTGATGATTTCTTCCATTGTTAACGTAAGCCCGCGACCTTTTTGTTCAATCGCATTGATGCCCCCTGCATAATGAATCCATTCATCAATAATTGTTTTAGTGCCATCTACTTTCAGTAAATTTTCACCTGTTGCAATATGCATAACTCTAGGACGTTCCGCATCAGTTAAAGCTTTCGTTTTTTCTTCTGCTAAAGCAATATTTTTATCTAAATACGCGTTGTAACTCTTAGCAATCTCTACCGCATTGCCACCAAGAATATCTGCGGTCATGGATACTACATTGCGGAGTCCTTGATAATCGGTAAACTCCATATGCACAGCTGTAAAGCCCCCTTGACGCACTTGTTCTGCTTGTTTTTTGCTATTTACAATAATCACTTGTGGTGATACTTTTTGTAGTTCTTCTAATTGTAAATCAAAGCCAAAACGATCTGGTGCTGCAATGTTTTTAATATTTGGGTAAATATGTGAGAACCAAGGTAATGTTTGTACATATTGCGTAGTAGCAACTAATTTATCTGCCCCACCTAGCATCAATATAACTTGGTTATTAGCTGGCCATAAGTCAGCAATCCGTTCTACCTGTGTTGGTAATTGAACTTCTGTGCCACCAATATCGGTGATAGTATGTACTGCTTGCGTTGTTCCTTTTGATGCATTTTCTGTACCACAACCAGCTAACATGCCGATGGAAATCAGTAATGCAAAAAGCATAGTAATAATTCGTTTCATAACTTCTCCTAACTAGCTTCTATACACAAACTAACTACTTCAAAATCATGTTTCTTTGAATTTAATTCGCAGGACTTTCACCATGAATAATGCGTTCTGCATCATCACCAGATAAATCAAAGTGTAAGAAATCTTTATAGAATTTTTGAGTTTCCTTCACTAGTTCAATATCCTTGAATAATGTTGGTTGAATGATTTGACCTGCCCATAAAATTTGTAATGCAGATTCAGCGCTATATCGGTCCCAGTTGAAAGTTCCTACAGGATTACGGTATACACGATGGTTTCTAACCGCTTTTAAGCTTGCCCATTGTGGATCATTCATCATTTGGTCAATGCCTTTTTGTGCTTGTGTACCACCGATGATAATAATATCTGGATCTGCTTTGATGATTTCTTCTAAGGTTACTACAATCTGTGGCCCTTCTGCTGTGATGGCATTCTTACCACCTGCATAACGAATCCATTCATTGATAATCGTTTTGTCTCCATCTACTTTCAATAGATTATCTCCACCTACGATATGCAACACTGTTGGACGTTCTGCATCGCTAAGATGTTTAGTTTTTTCCTCTGCTAATTTCACATTACCATCTAAATATGCTAAGTACTGTTTGCTAATATCGATAGCTTTACCACCTAATACATCAGCTGTAATAGACACTGTTTTTCGCAATCCTTCATAGTCTGTAAAATTCACACGTACTGCTGGAAGACCTGCTTTGCGAGCCATTTCAATTTGGTTCTTATTGCTAGCCAATACCACTTGTGGATTTAATTTTTGAATTTCCTCCATTTGTACATCTGTACCTTTTACCGGGGCTGGAATCTCTTTAATTCTAGGATACACTTTTGCAAACCAAGGCAATCCTTGTACATTTTTTGTCGTAGATACTAATGTATCTGCGCCACCTAACATCAATACTACTTGATTATTAGCATGCCATAAATCTGCTACTTGTTTGATATCTTTTGGAATCATCACTTCTGTTCCATCAATATCTGTGACAACCCTCGTAGAGGATGCATTCCCTTGGGATGCATTTTCTGTACCACAGCCTGCCAACATGCAAATAACCGTAAACAGGGCTAACAACAACACTAAAACACGCTTCATAACATCTCTCCTTTCTGACCTAACTGTGGAATCACACATACTGTGCGCTGTACCGTTTCACTGTAAAATAGACTAAGCTTTGTGCGGTAAATTTTCTCCAATACTTCCACAGTCACATCACTGACAGAATCATAAAAATCTATTGTTCCTCCACGACATAAACCAACACGGCTATTCAACAATAATGCCTGTTCTGGTACATGTGTAGTAAAAATAATAGCATACCCTTGTGCTCGTAATTGCTCTAATGTTTCTAGAACAATCACTTGATTACGTATATCCAATGCGGATGTTGGTTCATCCATCAACAATAATCTCGTATCTTGTAATAAAGATCGTCCAATAGCTACTAATTGACGTTGCCCACCACTTAAATCGCGACACGGTTTATCTCGTAATTCTGTAATCCCTAGCATCTCTAGTATGTTATCTGTTTTTTGAAGTTCTTCTTTTCCAGGCGAAGAAAACATCCCTGTTCGTAGCGTCGCTCCAAACGATATATAATCCCGTACCGTATAGGCTATATCTGCCCCTATAATCTGCGGCACAAAGGCAATTAACTTCGCTCGTTCTTGAATAGACACACGACCCAAATCTACACCATTGCAATATATATGCCCCGCTTGCACTGGCTGAAAGCACATCAAGCAACTAAGCAGCGTAGATTTTCCTACGCCATTACGCCCTAATAGAGCTAAGGTATCGCCCGCTTTCACCGAAAATGATAAGTCCGTAAAAATATTAGGCTCTCCCTTGCCATAGGAAAAAGAGATAGAATCTACTGAAAGTTCAAAGGAATCCATTAGAAATACCTCCGTTGTTTATATAATACCCATGCAAAGAATGGTGTCCCAATAAATCCACAAAGTATTCCTAGTGGAATCTCTGCTGTTGTTAATGCTCTAGCAAATAAATCTGCTACCATCAAAAAGGAAGCACTAACCACAATCGTAGCGGGAATCAATTTTTTATGGTCATGGCCCACTAACATACGAGCTAAATGTGGTATAACAAGACCTACCCAACCAATGGTACCACTCAAACATACAGCTGCTGCTGTTAATAACGTGGAAATTCCTATGATAACGATACGTTCTCTCTGCACATTGACTCCTAAACTTTGTGCTTCCTGATCAGACAAGGATAAAACATTTAATCTCCACCGCAAGGCTATTATCGCCATCGTTCCTACCACAATAATCGGCAACACATACAATAAATTATCCCAGGTGACTTTCGCTAAGCTACCTAATTGCCAATACACAATATCTTGTAATTCTGTATCTGGGTCCGCAATGTATTTTAACAAACCTATGATGGCCGCCATAAATCCAGATACAATGATGCCACATAAAACCAAGACAATCCTTGATTGATTCTGAATTAATCTTGGTAACAACAAGGTAAGGCACACCGCCACGATGCCACCTATAAAAGCACAGACTGCCACGCCATATAACGATACATGCATTAAAATTCCCAAGCATGCTCCCACACTAGCACCATGCGATACACCTAGTAAATCTGGGGATACTAAATCATTGCGGAATACCCCTTGATAAGCGGCTCCCGACACGGCTAGGGCAATCCCCACTAACATAGCCCCTAGTACGCGTGGTAAGCGAATCTCCATAACCACATTGTACATGGAAGCATCCCAAGTAATGGGCAACACCAAAAACTTGGATAGTAATATGTGCCATACTTCTTGCACGGGAATAAAAAATCGTCCCATTACTAAAGATAATAAGAAAATACCCACACATACAAATATAGTCACCGTCATAGTTCGTTTATAATGATGCATAGTCACACTCCATTCTCATTAATGCTCACATGCTTACTATAGATGTATAGTTAGAATTTTGCAAGAGCTTTTTTTACATATTTAAAATATTCATATTTTAAAAGCCGTAGTGAAAATATTTTTCCACTACGGCTATGACATAAAGCCTCTACGCTTTATACATTATGCAATTAAATATGTTGACCTTTGATCATATCGTATTCAGATACATTCACTTGTTGTTTCCGCCCTGCAATTCGTAATACTGTATATCCCAAGATACCAGACACGATAGAGCCTACGAAGATACCAACTTTTGCCATTTCTTGTGCTTCTCCTGGAGGGAATGCTAACAAGGATACGAACAAGCTCATGGTAAATCCGATACCACAACATAAAGCGATACCATACACATGCCCCCAATTAGTTTGGGCTGGCATTTCCACTAGTTTAGATTTCACTAGCAAGAACAAGGTGCCAAATACGCCTACTTGTTTACCTAATACTAAGCCTACGGCTACACCCAACACAACTGGATGGGCAAAACTTTCTAATGTAAATCCGTGGAAAGATACCCCTGCATTGGCAAACCCGAAGATAGGAATAATTAAGTAGGTAACCCAGTTACTTAAAGTATGTTCCCATTCAGATAAAGGAGATACATGACGTCCATCACGGATACCATGGTATGGAATGAATGCCGCTAAGATAACACCGGCTAAGGTAGCATGCAAGCCAGACTTAAACACACAGAACCAAAGGCCAAAGCCTAATGCTAAATACGGAATTGGTCGCGTATAGTTCATACGGTTTACGTATTGTAACATAAACACAATGATGGCTGCTACGAATAAATAGAAGAAGTTTAACTCCGCTGTATAGAAGAAAGCAATGATGACAATCGCCATCAAGTCATCCATAACAGCAAGGGTTGTTAAAAACACTTTCATAGCTATCGGAACTCGACTGCCTAGCAACGATACTATGCCAATAGCGAACGCAATATCTGTTGCTGTTGGAATCCCCCAACCATGAATAAATTCTGGATGATATCCAACAATAAAATAGTAAATTAAAGCAGGTGTCAATAACCCAAAAAACGCTGCAATACCTGGTAAAAATCGTTTGGCATTAGTATTCAATTCGCCTGCAATCATTTCCCGTTTTACTTCAAGACCTACAAACAGAAAGAAAACAGCCATGGCCACGTCATTAATCCATAATTCTATAGGCAATGGTCCTAATTTTTCATGCAATAAAGAATGATACAAACTTTCTACTGGAGAGTTTGCCAATAATACACCAATCAAGGCAGCTACAAAAAGTAGAACTCCCCCTGCTGATGGCGATGTAAAAAAAGATACAATTCGATTCATATAATTACCCCTCTACCATGTAATATATATCATTGAATAAGTAAAATATGTCTTTGTTATTATATCACTAATTATATTCTTAATCTATCGAATTTTTTCTATATTGCGTATGTATACAAAATTCAATACTCGATTCACCGATGTCCTTGCGATATTGTTGTCCTTCAAATGCAATCCTTGATACACGTTCATAGGCATGTTCTAAGGACTGTTCCAATGTATTCCCCAATCCTACAACACCTAATACGCGACCACCTTGCGTTACATAGTGATCTGTTTCATAGGCCGTGCCAGAATGAAATACCATCGATACCGTATCCATAGTCTGAACATCTCCTGTAATGTTTCGACCTGTCAAAGACTGCTGTGGATATCCTTCGGAGGCTAAGATAACACATGACGCATATTGGTCGGACCACTCCAGGGTCATCCCCTCTAACTGACCCGTAGCCGTAGCATACATAATTTTTCCTAAATCACTCTGTAATAATGGCAGTATGACTTGTGTTTCTGGATCTCCGAAGCGAGCATTAAATTCTACTACTTTCGGTCCTTCATCAGTAAGCATAATACCTGTATACAAGCACCCCACGTAAGGATGTCCTTCTTCTGCCATAGCTTTCACGATGGGGTTTACTATCGTGTCTACAATCTCTTGTTCCAAAGTGCCATTCAATTCTGGCACTGGCGCATAGGCTCCCATACCACCCGTATTAGGGCCTGCATCATAGTCTAACAATCGTTTATGATCTCTGGCACCTATCATCGGCAAGACATGAGTACCGTCCACAAAGGACAACAAGGATAGCTCCTTACCCTGCATAAATTCCTCAATCACAACGTTGTCTTCGGAACTACTTAGCATCTCTTTCAACACACGTTCTGCTTCTGTGAAAGTCTCACAAATGGCGACACCTTTACCACCCCAGAGGCCATCCCGCTTTAATACAATCGGTACACCCCTTTGATGAATAATGCGTTTACCTGTTTCTACATCTTGGCAGACCTCATACTTCGCCGTAGGAATCTTATATCGACGCATTAGGTCTTTCGCAAACGACTTCGAGCCCTCTAATCGAGCAGCCTGCTGGGATGGGCCAAATACAGGAATCCCCACTGCTCGGATCGCATCGCTTAGTCCCTCTACAAGAGGTAGTTCAGGCCCTATAATGACCAAATCAATTTTATACTCCAATAACCAGGCTAGTAAGGTGTCTCGGTCTTTCCAATCCATCTTAACTACAGTAGCTATGGAAGTCATCCCCGCATTGCCTGGCACTACAAATACATCTGTGACAGATGGGCTATGATGCAATTTCCAAGCTAATGCATGTTCACGACCACCATTGCCGATAATACATACTTTCATAGATACCTCGTAATATAGACTATTGCATAGTAGCTTATTTTTTTATAACAACACGAGAGCCCACTATCCCCAAGGCATCATCACAAAATAAGCGCACCGCCTCTGGATAGATGCGATGCTCTTCCTGTAAGATTCGTTTTGATAAGCTGTCCACCGTATCGTCTTCATAGACAGGCACTACCGCCTGTGCAATAATAGGTCCTGTATCCATGCCTTTATCTACAAAATGAACAGTACATCCCGTGTATTTCACGCCTTTTTGTAGGGCTTGTTTCTGTGCTTGTAACCCTCTGAAAGCGGGCAATAAAGAGGGGTGAATATTCAAAATTTTTCCTCTATAAGCTTGCACAAATGTAAGCGGTAATACACGCATATACCCAGCTAGCAAAATGCCATGTACCTCATATTCTTGTAACAAACCTATCATAGCTTGTATCCATGTCTCTTCATTAGCATAGTTAGAAGGAGGCACTATGTGCACAGGAATTTGCCAGGAATGTCCCTTTTCTACAATACCACAGCCTGGAGTATCGCTGATGATAAGAACAATTTCACCATGTATACGATTATTTTGTGTCGCCTTATACAGAGCCTCACCATTCGATCCTCTGCCACTGCCAAATAGAGCCAATCGTTTACGCATGGAATGCCTCGCCAAGAATTGTCACATCTCCTTGTCCTTCTGTAACAAGTCCAATGGAGTATACTACTTCTCCCTGTTCTTGTAATACTTCTACGACTCGTTCCACTAATTCTGGTTTCACCACAAGTACCATGCCTATACCCATATTGAAAGTATGATACATTTCTTTTGGTTCCACATGTCCCCATTCTTGTAATAGTTTAAAAATAGGTGGCACTGGCCATGCATCACTATGAATAGTGACCGACAACCCTTTTGGTAATATACGAGGGATATTGTCGTAGAAAGATCCTCCCGTGATATGAGCCATCCCTTTCACTAACTGTTCTTTTAATAGTGGTAGAATGGGCTTTACATATAATTTTGTTGGTGTTAATACTTCTTCTCCAATGGAACGACCTAATTCGTCTACATAGGTATCCAATGGCATTTGTTTTTTATCTAAGATGATATGGCGCACTAAGGAAAATCCATTGGAGTGCAAACCTGATGAAGGTAAACCTAGCACCATATCCCCTACCTCGATAGAAGCTCCTGTAATACATTGATCCTTGTCGACAATCCCCACTGCAAAACCGGCTAAATCATAATTGCCATCACCATAGAAGGTAGACATTTCCGATGTTTCTCCCCCAATTAAGGCGCATCCACATGCTTCACAAGCTTCACCAATGCCATCGATGATACTTTCAATATGATCATGTTCCAATTTGCCTACTGCGATATAATCTAGGAAAAATAAAGGAGTTGCCCCTTGTGCTACCACATCATTCACACTCATGGCCACACAATCTTGACCAATCTGGCGATGTTCATTCATAAGGACAGCAAAGCGAATTTTTGTACCCACCCCATCTGTACTAGATACAAGGATGGGTTCTTTCATAGTGTGCTGTGCCAACGAATAGAGTCCACTGAATCCGCCTAAGGAGCCTAGTACACCGGGTGTATACGTGCGTTCTACACGGTTTTTAATCTTTTGAATAAGCTGGTTGCCCGCTTCCACATCCACGCCAGCATCTAAATAGGTAACAGGTGTATTATCGACAGACATAAGTACCTCCCTTGGTATACTCATCTCCTACAGGACTGGGATACTCTCCAGTGAAACAAGCCACACACAACTGTGGGGGCTCTAATTGTTTCATAGACTGCATCAATCCTTCATGAGACAAATAATATAAACGATCCACGCCAATATATTGACGGATTTCTTCTACGGAAAATCGATGAGCTAGCAACTCTTCTGCATCAGATGTATCGATACCAAAATAGCA
>CAUUIH010000002.1:0-32271 GCA_963545165.1 uncultured Veillonella sp. | reverse complement strand
CGTCTGTTTCCACCGTTAAGGTAATCCGAGCTTGATCCTTTGGAATGGAAATGCCGGACGTCATTTGGGTTACGGAATAGCCACGACGATTGAATAAGGACAAGATTCTAGCCCCGATGCCTGGTTTGTTTTTTGTAATCACTAACACTTGGTGCTGTTGTACTTTACTCATTGTCAGGGCCTCCTTTCAATCCCATCATATCTTTAGCTGTGCAACCGGCTGGAATCATTGGGAATACATTTTCTTCTCGTTCTACCACGCAGTTAATCACCACTGGCTCGTCAGATAGGATCAAATCTCGCAATTGACTGCGCAACTCTTCGATGGTGGATAATGTCACCCCTTGTACGCCATAGGCTTTCGCCAAGGTTTCAAAATCTGGGTTCACCTCTAAATCTACGAAGGAATAGCGACGTTGATTGAACAACTCTTGCCATTGACGAACCATGCCTAAGAAACCATTGTTGATAATCACAACTTTCACAGGGATATTGTAAGCTTTCAATAAGAGCAACTCTTGGCTGTTCATTTGTAAACCTCCATCACCTGTGATGAGTACTACTTTTTTGTCTAGCTGTGCCACTTGTGCACCGATAGCTGCTGGCAAACCAAAGCCCATCGTACCGGCACCACCGGATGTAATAATCGTATTCGGCTTGGAGAAAGTAATGAATTGAGACGTCCACATTTGATGTTGTCCTACGTCGGTCACAACGATGGCATTGCCTTTTACGATATTATCGATTTCTTGAATCACCTTTTGTGGTAATAAGGAAGTTCCCTCATGAGGGCGCACACGAATTGGATACTCTTCACGCCATTCACGGATGCGTTCCAACCAACTTTCATGGGTTTGCGGAGTCAATTCATGATTCATTTCATTCAATACATGTTTCAAATCCCCAACGATAGGTATATCGATGAGTTTATTTTTACCAATTTCTGCTGGATCAATATCTACATGGATAATAGTAGCCTCTTTACAGAACTCCTTCGGAACCCCTGCGATACGATCGTCGAAACGAATGCCTAAGGCAAGTACTACATCTGCTTCATTGACAGCATAGTTGGCATACACCGTACCATGCATGCCTAGCATACCTAGCGATAATTGGTGTTCTCCTGGAAAGGAACCTAAGCCCAATAACGTATTCACCACTGGAACTTGGCACGTTGTGGCCAATTTATAAAGTTCTTCTGTAGCATTCGATAAGAGTACCCCATGGCCTGCTATGATAAGAGGTCGTTTCGCACCTTTCAACAGGTCGATGGCTTTTTTGATTTGTTTTGGATGTCCGATGTAATTAGGATCATAGCCTTCGATAGAAATTGGTTCATTGAAGATAGCTTCAAATTCTTCATAGGAAATGACATCTAATTGCGCATCTCGTGTGATATCTACGAGCACCGGACCTGGGCGACCTGTAGTCGCTAAGTAGTAGGCTTCTTTCACAGTGCGAATCATATCTCGGATATCTTTCACCAAGTAATTATTTTTCGTCACCGGCATGGTAATGCCCACGATATCCGATTCTTGGAACGCGTCTTTTCCCAGCAAGTGGCTGCATACCTGACCAGTAATGGCCAAGAGAGGAATGGAATCCATATGAGCCGTCATAATGCCTGTCACAAGGTTCGTCGCCCCTGGACCAGACGTAGCTAAACAGACCCCACATTTGCCAGACGCACGGGCATAGCCGTCCGCTTCATGAGCCGCCCCTTGTTCATGACGTGCCAAGTAATGGTTGATACCTTCAAAATCATAAATTTCATTGTATATAGGAATTACGGCACCGCCGGGATAGCCAAATATGTCTGTTACTCCCAAGCGTTTCAATGTTTCTAGGAGTATACGAGCTCCTCGAATCATTTTCTGTTCACTCATAGTGTATCCCTTTCTATATCTATCGTATTCATTAGTCATGTTCATTAAATTCATTAGAACTGATACGGTGAATCGTATATCCACGGTCCGCCATGGCTGCCGTGATTTTCTTGATATGCTCTTCTCCGTTTGTTTCTACGGTTACCACCAATTCCACTTCATGGAATCGGTCTAAGTTTTTAAACTGATTATGTTCCAGTTTGATGACATTCGCATTTTGTTCTGCTAAGATTTCAGATACCGCCACTAATTGGCCTGGTTTATCGGATAAATTCACAGCAAATGTGAAAATACGGCCCCGTACAACTAAGCCTTTAGTAATCATGGAAGCAATGGTCAATACGTCGATGTTGCCACCGCTCAAGATGCTGACCACCGTTTTGCCTCGTACTCGCAATTTTTTCAACCCTGCCACTGAAAGTAAGCCAGCATTTTCACCGATGATTTTATGTTTTTCCGCCAATAATAGAAAGGCTTCCATCAATTCATAGTCAGATACGGTAACGATTTCATCTACATAGGTTTGAATGTATTCTAAGTCTCTTGTACCAATTAATTTTACAGCTGCCCCATCGGCAATGGTGCTCACGGATGGTAAATTCACTGGTTTTCCTTCTGCTACGGCCGCTTTCGCACTGGCTGCGCCTTCTGGTTCTACGCCGATGATTTTCACTTGTGGATTTTTCAGCTTCGCTGCTGCTGCCACACCGGAGATTAATCCGCCACCACCAATTGGTACTAAGATAATATCTGCATTTGGCAATTCTTCTAAAATCTCTAGAGCAATCGTTCCTTGCCCTTCGATGACATCTTCATCATCGAAAGGATGGACAAATACATAGCCATGTTTTTCTTGTAGTTCGCAAGCCTTTTCATAGGCTTCGTCATAAACTTCGCCAGCCAGCACCACTTCTGCTCCGTATTGGCGCGTCGCCTCTACTTTGATGAGCGGTGTGTGGCGTGGCATAACGATGACCGCTTTAATGCCTAAACGTTGAGCTGCCAGCGCCACTCCTTGTGCATGGTTGCCGGCGGACGCCGCAATAACGCCACAGGCTTTTTCTTCTTCTGTTAATTTGGAAATTTTATTGTACGCGCCCCGCAATTTAAAAGACCCTGTACGTTGTAAATTTTCCGGTTTGATATATACATCATTGCCTGTTTCTTGGGAGTACACGGAGCTATGAATTAATTTTGTTTTCACCGCGATCGTAGCGAGTCGCTCCCTAGCCTCCATGAAATCGTATAATTTATGCATATAAACGTCCTTTCCTAAGTATCTATTCTATGTATAGAACTTGATTTCCCTCAAAGATATCTCTATCCCGACTGCGTTCTCACATAGATCATTCTATATCCTGACTACATTCCCTCTTATGCTTCGTCTAGGATTTCGATGGCACCTTGTGCGGCAGAGGATACATGCATAGCATATTTTTTCAAGTATCCTGTCACATCCGATTTGTACGGTGCTAAATTTGCTTTTCTTCGTTCAATTTCTTCCTCTGAAAGTTTCACATTCAAGGAACGATTTGGAATGTCGATTTCGATAATATCTCCATCTTCTACGATGGCAATCGTTCCACCGGAAGCTGCTTCTGGAGATACGTGACCAATGGATGCGCCACGTGTAGCACCAGAGAAACGACCGTCTGTAATTAAAGCTACGTCTTTACCAAGACCCATACCTGTGATCGTCGCTGTTGGTGTCAACATTTCACGCATACCTGGACCACCTTTTGGGCCTTCATAGCGGATGATGACTACATCACCTTTCACAATTTTGTGACCCATGATGGCTTCTACCGCTTCTTCTTCGCTGTTGAAGACTTTCGCTGGACCAGAGTGAACCAGCATTTCTGGGTCTACCGCACCTTCTTTGACCACGGAACCGTCTGGAGCCAAGTTACCTTTCAATACAGCAATACCACCTGTGGTATACACTGGGTCACTCCAAGGATGGATCACATCTTCGTCTAGTACTTTCACAGTTTTAGCAATCGTACCTTGGTCCACCAAGCTCACAGATTTCGCACTTTCATGCAAGTGACCTTGTTCTTGTAAACGGTGCATTACCGCATACACACCGCCTGCAGCATGTAAATCTTCGATGAAATATTTACCAGATGGAGACAATTTCGCCAATTGTGGTGTCTCTCCTGCAATGCGGTTGAAATCGTCCAACGTTAAAGATACGCCCGCTTCATGGGCGATGGCTGGTAAGTGTAGGGCCGTGTTGGAAGATCCACCCAATGCCATATCGACTGCTACCGCATTTTCAAAAGCTTCTTTCGTCAATACATCTTTGGGACGTAAGCCTTCTTGTAGAACTTCCATCACTTGCATACCTGCACGTTTTGCTAGGCGTAAACGCTCGGAGTAAACTGCAGGAATTGTACCATTACCTGGCAATGCCATACCCAATGCTTCTATTAAGCAGTTCATAGTGTTCGCTGTATACATACCAGAGCAAGATCCACATGTTGGGCATGCTACATTTTCAATATGTTCTAATTCTTCTTCGGAAATGAGGCCTGCTTCGAATTTACCTACCGCTTCAAATACGTCGGATAAACCGATTTTTTTACCATTATGCACGCCTGCTAACATAGCACCACCAGAGACAAACACAGATGGTAAGTTTAAACGAGCCGCAGCAATCAACATACCTGGTACGACTTTATCGCAGTTAGGAATGAACACCATCGCATCAAATGGAGTTGCCATCGCAGACGCTTCAATGGAGTCAGCAATGATATTGCGCGTCACCAAAGAATATTTCATGCCGATATGATTCATCGCCAATCCATCGCAGATACCGATAGTGTTAAATTCCATCGGAATACCGCCAGCCTCACGGATGCCATCTTTCACAGACTGTACAAGATTTTTCAAATGAATATGACCTGGAATGATTTCGTTGAAAGAATTGGCAATACCGATAATTGGTTTTCCAATTTCCTCGTTGATGAAACCTAATGCTTTTAATAATGAACGATGTGGAGCCCGTGTAGCTCCTTTTGCTACTCTATCACTGCGTACCATATGATGATCCTTTCTACGTATGTAAATATTTTTATAACACTTGTTATAGTTACATATTGTTGTCTATATACTATGTCTATTCACGAATTACATCAATGAGATTTTTATGAGACATATCTATTTGATTTTCCTTTGGAGTTTATTATATTTCTTGTAGATCTATAATCCATATCCGTTACTCTGACATAGTATGTTAGACATAAAAAAGGGCGATTCCTAGGAATCGCCTTTTACTATATATGTATGCACGTTAATCAAATAGACTACAACAACCTAGATTCCTTATGCTGTATACAAAGAAACCTAAGATGGTAGTTCTACCGATGAAAAGGCGACCTCTATGGAATTGTTAGTTCTAATGACGTTCACCAAAATGAACAGGACGAGCACGAGAATTGCTAACAATACCATGATAATCTCCTTTCTGTACGATATACGTACGAATCTTAACTATAAGTGTAATACTTTAAAAATTAAATAACTGTCTACTATTGTAACACCTTTGTCCACTGTGTGCAAGTACATATCTATATTTTTTTACTCATTCCAGTGTGTTATTTTCCACAATCTGTTATACTATAGGTGTTACTTCCCCCATACTGGTAACAGAAAGGGGGTGAACCTAATGTTAACATTAATTATTACACTTTTTATCTCGATTACGGCAAATGTTCTCGCTTATTACATTTGTAAATGGTTAGATCGAGTATTTAAGAAGTAACTAGCCTAGCCTTGTCAGCTATATAGACAAATAAAAACACCCAGGTCTCGCCACCTGGGTGTTTTTTGTGAACCTAATGTTAACTATTTTCACACTTTTTTCGCTTGCCCACATTATACCATAATTATAAAAAAATTAAAACCCCACGGTTGGCAGACCGTGGGGTTTCTTTTGTTTGCAATTGGAAAGTCCTTAATTTTATTCTATCCCTATTATATCACTTTCATAGTATATTTTCTAGTACAAGAAACACCCGGGTCTGACCACCTGGGTGTTTTTTTGTGAGCTTTATGGAATCACCATTACTCTTTTTCGCTTGTCTAAATTATAGCATAGGTTTGTAAAGAATCCTACCTTATTCCCCTAGAAAGCGTTTTGCTTCACAATAGTTTACAATGCCTTCTACTACTTTTTTAGCTTCCCGCATAGCCAATACTACAGTGGCTGGTTTATGCACTACGTCGCCGCCTGCGAATACACCTTGACGGCTCGTCATACCATATGGCATATCTCGTGTTACTACATAACCAGACTCATTGACTTCGATGCCATTACCTGGACCTACTAGACGAGCATTTGGTTTATGACCGATGGCCACGATGATTTTATCCGCTGGTAATGTAAAGTCTTCACCAGTACTTTTTACAGATCCATCTTCTTGTAGTTCTTGGCGTGTAAATGTTAAGCCTTCCACGATATCTGAACCTGTTACTTCTTTTGGAGACGCTAAGAATTCAAAACGAACGCCTTCTTCTTTTGCTTCTTCAAATTCAGATGGGTTTGCTGGCATTTGTTCTTCTCCACGGCGGTATGTGACGGTTACACTTTCAGCGCCTAGACGAACACAAGTACGAGCCGCATCCATCGCCACATTGCCAGCACCGATGATGACAACTTTATCACCTTTGTATACAGGAATTAAAGACTCTTCCGCTCTGCCATTTTGCACTAGCTGTACAGATGTCAACAAAGCCATCGCTTGTAACATGCCCGCTTTGTCATCGCCAGGTAAAGAAATTTCCGCTGGTACATGAGTACCTGTTGCAATAAAGATAGCATCGAAGCCTTCTTCAAATAAAGTATCTAAATTACGATCAGGACCGATGGTCACATTACATTCAAAAGTAACTCCTAATGTCTGTAATCGTTTCACTTCACGGCGCACAATCTTCTTACCCAACCGGAACTCAGGGATACCAAATAACAAAATGCCACCTGGTTCATCTTGACGTTCAAACACCGTCACATCATACCCTAATTTTGCCATATCTCCAGCCACTGTCAATCCAGCCGGACCAGATCCAATAATAGCAATTTTACCTTGATCTTTGCGATTTGGCTTCACCTTACGAAGATTATTGTCACTTTCAAAATCAGCTGCAAAGCGTTCTAATTTACCAATATTGATCGGTTTATTCGCACGATTTAAAATACATGCCCCTTCACATTGTTTTTCACGAGCACAAACACGACCACACACAGCTGGTAAGCTACTACGCTCTGCAATAATGTCATTAGCTAATCCAAAATTACCATGCGCAATAGCTTGGATAAAACGAGGAATTTCATTTTCAATAGGACAACCTGTACGGCACAATGGTTTCGCACAGTTTAAACAACGCTTTGCCTCTATAAAAGCCTCTTCCATCGTATAATCTTTATCAAACTCTATTTCATGTCTTAATTCCATAAAGACCTCCTTGCACCACTCTGGTGACACACTCTTCCTTTACATACTCTATTTATAGGTTCTTATGTATTTCGATATTATAAATATAGTATACCATAGACAACTATACTTCACTGTAACAATGGCTACATCCATTCTATATCTATGACTATCGGTGTTCCTTTTCTTAGTGAAAGCACTAAAAGATATATCCTATAGTATACCATATGTGCGTACTGCGTGTAACTATGTATTTTTATATATTATGCAACGATACCCCTATCGTTTCACATACGTTGCAACAATAGGTTATATAGTATTAATACAATGTACAATAAACCGCTATACTATCGCATATAAAAGCATATGCAACGATACCTCTATCGTTTCATTATCGTTGCAACGATACAAAAAAGAGGCCCTCCACATGGGTAGACCTCTATATTAGTAATGATTAGTTTGCAGATGTAATAGTTCCTTTGAAAGTTTCTGCAATGAATTGTTTGATTGCTTCAGATTGATAAATCTCTGCAATTTTTTTGTATGTTTCATTGTCTTTATCTTGTTCACGAGTAGCCAAGATCATCACAGCTAATGGCTCATCTTTTGGTTCTAAGTACAATCCTTTTTCACCTACGTTGATGCCTGCACTTTGTACGTAGTTCATTGGAATTGTCGCGATGGTAACATCATCTAAGCTACGAGGTAATTGTGCAGCCTCAAGTTCTTGAATTTTTAGGTGCTTAGGATTTTCTACAATATCTGCCACTGTAGCTTTGAAACCAACGCCGTCTTTCAATTTAATAAGACCTGCTCGTTGCAACAAGGCTAACGCGCGTCCACCATTGGTTGGATCATTTGGAATCGCTACAGTATCGCCGTCTTTCACATCGATAGGAGATTTCACAGAATTACTATAGATACCCATTGGCATTAAAATTGTTTTACCAATTGGTACTAATTTGGAATTATTTTGCTTGTTAAAGTTTTCCAAAAATGGCACATGTTGGTACGCATTCAATTGGATATCTCCATCTGCCAAAGCTTTGTCTGGTGTGATATAGTCAGAAAATTCTACTACTTTCAACTGGATACCTTGTTTTTGTGCTTCCTTCGCCACAGCCTCGGCCACTTGCGCATGAGGACCTGCAGTAGCACCGATTTTAATTTCCTTCGGCGTGTCCTGCGTTGTTGTAGATGTGCCACAACCAGCAATACCTAACGCCAAGATTCCCACTAATAGGGGTGTAAATAGTGATTTTAATTTCATAGTTCTATCCTTTCATAACTACTCGATATATATTCCTATTGAAAGTTCTCTCTCACCTCTCGAGTACTAAGGATATCATAAGACTTATGTATTGGCTAATAATGGTTTTTAGCTAGTTATTATAGTTTATACTTATAATATTTTTTTCATTAACTATTACTTCAATACTACCCATCTTAAAACTCATAATTATATTCGATGTTCTAATACTCCTGTTTAGTACAACCATAGTGTTTCTTATATAAAAACAGAGGTCATTACTACTTTTTATAATCATGATCCTCTGTTTATATTTTATTTATTTAGCATAGCCAATACTTGATTTAGTTTTTGTTCTAATTCTGCATTTTTTTCTTCCAATTGTTGGATACGCATTTCATAATCACTACGTACCATCTCTTGTTCAGCTTTGCCGATTCTGAAAGAAGCCCCTGCATTCCAAGATAGGGTACTTCCTGCCATGCTTAAGCCAATATTATAGAAGGTATCTTTATTTTTGTAATGACCTAAGCCTAGTGCCAATCCTTTCATTCCTTTAAACTGACCTACCCCAGCCATCACTTGAGTTCGATGTATCCCATCATAAGGTAATGCTTTCAACGCACTTAAAGCAATGGCAGAGGCTCCTGCTGTTTTTGCTGTCTCATTTGCCTCTTCTGCCATAGCTTTTACAGTATGAACTTGGCTGACGATACTTTCTGGTTTTACTCCCGTACCAACATTCATTTTTTCAATTTCTTCTGGTGTATATCCTAATGCATTTGTAATGGCTTTTAACTGTTTCACATTCACCGCATCTGTGTCTTTAATACCACCTGCTACATTGACAATTCTTCGTTTCACATCTGGAATATGTAAAGTATCATTCTCAAATTGTATACTGTATCCCTCAGTACCGACGGACACAACACCTTCTGCTGCTTTCACCGCATCTCCTGTGAAAGCAGATGTACCATCTATAGCAGCGCCACGTCCTTCCGTAGAAGAAAAAATACCCAAAGATACACTATTTCTATGTGTAGACCTAGTCCAGGAACCTAGAGCAATACTGTTTTCTGCTTTAGAAGATACTTCTGAACGATTGCCTATAGCAATCGTATCTTCTGCTAATGCCGTCACCAAGTGCCCCATAGCAATACTATTTTTTTTAGCAGTCACAGCTTGCGAACCCATGGCAATCGAATTATCTAGCCAAGCTCGACTGGCTTTACCAATGGCAATCGCATCCGTTCCATTCGCCCTAACACCATTACCAATCCCTACTGCATCAAATCCATAAATTCTGTTTTGATTCCCAATGGCTATCCCTTGAAATGATGGTTTATCTTTATATTCTTCGGGAATCGTTGGAGTATCACTTTTATCTTTATTTTTATCTAAAGGAATGTAGTTTTCAGCATTTACTATATGCTCTGATTGATTCCCTACTTTTGTTGGCGTATCATGAGGGACCTCACCAAGTTCCTCATCCTTTGTTAGCTTACCTACAAAGGATTGAGTACCTATGACAATACCCTGTTCTGCACTCTTTTCTACAGTGGCTTCATACCCTAAAGCAATCCCAAAATTAGCATTAATATTGTGTTCATATCCAATGCCTACAGGGGCACTAATCCTTTTATCTTTCGTTCCAATCGTACCTCGACCAATCGAAACACCGCCAGCAGAGTTTACTGTACTTGTATCTCCATTCTTACCTAAGTTTACTTCTTCTGCTAATACTGTTGACGTACACAGTAAGGCAACTAATGTTGCTAATACTACATTCTTTCTCATTATTTACAGCCTCCCTTAGCTTATGAATTGTTATATTAAGTAAATTATATCACAATATAGTGTGAATTTATGATTTTACTATCTCATACTATGAAAGAAGCTTATAAATAAAAAAAGAAGTTACTCCTATCCGTAACTTCTTTTTTATATTTCTGGTGCGCCCAGAGGGAATTGAACCCCCGACCTGCAGTTTAGGAAACTGTCGCTCTATCCTACTGAGCTATGAACGCAAGTATATATCTATTATAGTCTAACTATACACCGCCTAGCAACATAAAATCAAAAATAAGATACTTGTTTCATAGTATGTGCGTATGTGCATATCCATAATACAGAACATTCTTTCTTAACCAATATAATTCAATAGACCCTTATTCTACAAGGGTTATTCACTTTTTGTGTATAAAATGTGGATAACTATAGAGTTATTAACATCAAATACACAAGGTATTAACAATCTACTCACAAGCTATACCCATAGTTATACACTGAGTTATCCACAACTTAGTGGATAACTATTTCATATGTACGATAAAAGTCTCTTTTTTGTTCTATCTTTTGTACTATATACACTGTTATTGTCTATCTATCCATGACATAGATCTACTATTGGTTACGTATATGACGATACACCACTATCTTTCATCATCTACTATATACACAATAAGCCTATAGAACACACAAATCTGTTCTATAGGCTTTTATAGGCTTTTATATACTATTCATATTAGATATTCTATTACAAAGATACTTTCAGTATACACTGCATCATACCTTATAAACACCGAATATCCATCTTATTCAATTACTTATTCAGCAAAATATAATTGGCCATCCACTTCTACTGGAATCCCCCAGTCAACTTGCACACCATTTTTAGTCCACATACGAGTTAATGCTAATTTTAAGTTATCGTAGGAATCTAAAGGTTGCACTGTCAACTCATCATATGTATTCAATCCTGTAGCATGCATCACTGTTTGTTCTGCTTGCAAATAGGATTCTACTTTTTCTTTCCAAGCTGTATCATCTAATACCACTTGGCATTCTTTTGTTGTTTTGTTATACGCAATATGACCGCGCTCATTATCTCCATAATGAATTGCTAAATATACCCATTCCATGGTGTACCTCTTTCATGACTAACATAAGTTACGATGTATACTATACTTATACTCTGATGTATTCTGTTCCTATTATATCGTATCTATATAAATAGTGGCAATTCTGTTTTCTTTATATTCAATGAATATACTATTTCATAGAATTGTTTAAACTGCTCTCCACATCTATTTTCCATGTGACCATTACTTTATCTACCCGTGTGTTATCCATATCCATAACTTCAAATTGCAATGGGCCATAGTAACAGCGATTGGCTTCTTTTGGAATGCGACCGATTAAGTACGTCACGAATCCTCCTAATGTTTTATACAGATCGTCTTCTTCGCCTGGTAATAGTTCGTCCACTTCAAAGTATTCTTTCAATTCTTCAATGCTGATAAGACCATCCACAAGATACGTACCATCTTCTCGTCGGACAATACGATTTTCTTCTTCCTTCTTTTCCTCTTCCCCAGATGGCATCAATCCCACGATTTCTTCCATAATATCGTGGAATGTAATCATCCCGCTCATGCCGCCATATTCGTCTAGCACAATGGCTTCATGGGTACCTTCTTCTCTGAAAGTAGATAATACTTTCATCAAGGACAAGGATTCCGGTACGAGCACTGGTTTACGCATGCAATAGGCTAAGATATCTTTCATAGGGCGATGGCTTTCTTTCATTTGTTGTGCCAACACATCCACGGAAGAAACTAAACCTTTCAACTCATCTAAGGAATCGTCACCTACGGGAATGCGATGTTCGTTACATTCCATAATGGTTTCTAGGATTTCCTCATCGCTAGCGTTGATGTCAATCCAGGTCAACTGTGTACGTGGTGTCATAATATCGCTGGCATCAAGGTCAGCTAAGCGGAAAATATTTTCTACTAGCACTGGCTCTTCTTCTTCATAAGCGCCCAGTTCTACACCTTGTACGAGCATCTTATTAATTTCCGATTCCGTCACCGGTGCTTCTTCCTTATTTTTAACGCCTAATACTTTCAGCAACATCGTCGTAGATACACTGAGAAGTGCTACCAATGGTTTTGTAATAGTGGCAAAGTATTTCATAGGGATGGCCATCATGATGGCGATGGATTCTGGTGAATTATACGCCAAACGTTTCGGCACCAATTCTCCTATAACTAAGGATAAATATGTTGTTAAGGATACGATGAAAATAGGGCTCACCGTATCGGCATAATCAGCTAGCCATAGTATATGTTCTTTGATATATGTCGCCATAGGATCGGAAAAGGTAGCACCCGAATACAAACCAGTAACGATACTAATTAAAGTAATGCCAATTTGTATAGTAGAAAACATTTCATTTGGATCCTCCGCCAACTTAATAGCCATGCGAGCTCCACGATTACCTGCTTCCGCCTTTTCTTCTAATAACCCTTTACGTGCATTGATAATGGCTAATTCCGTCATGGAAAATAGACCATTCAAAATGATGAGTATGACTACAATTAAAATTTCTATACCTATGTCAGTGCCCACTGATTCTATCTCTCCTTATCGATTCCTGTATATAAAAACTACACTAGTATGATACAATCCTTACTTAGTATACTGAAATACCATACTATTCTAAGACTACATGCCCTAGTATCAATCAAAATAACTCTACTAAATACATTAAATCACAACAGCTGTTCCTGTGCATGTTACCATGAGCATACCATTTGTTTCGCCCAATGTTTCATAACTCACAGATACGCCTACAATCGCGTTGGCTCCCATGGATTTTGCACGTTTGCTCATTTCTTTTATAGACGCTTCACGAGCGCTGGCCAAAGATGATTCATAACTATCGCTACGACCGCCCACAATATCACGAATAGATGAGAAAAAGTCTTTCACAAAATTACGACCTTCCACAACTTCCCCAAACACAATTCCTTTATATTCCTTAATGGAATGCCCTTCAATTTGCATTGTTGTTGTAATAATCATAAGTATCTCCTGTATTCTCACACTGCATATAATATAACTCTTATTATTCGTATTATATCATATTTATAATGCTTCCTTCTATAAAAGTAACATAACGCACATAGCTAAAAAGGGTCTCACAGACCCTTTTATTTGCATACTATAGTCATGATACCATACTCATAGACTAATGCTACCAAAGTATTGTACCTATCTCAATTCATGATATCACATACAATCCTATACTATTATATAAATATCTGTTGCACTAGAACCATATACAATATGGTTCCACCCCCAATGGATAGAAACATGTTCCCTTTCCATAGGTGCAATACTACCGTTACCGCTACGGCAATGACATCTGGCATACCATGATACACGCCAGATAAATCTACATGTCGTAAGGAAAATACCACCAACAAACTCATCGTCGCAGACGGTAATACTTTCCCTAAATATTGCACATAGGACGGTGTTCTAGTTTTTGAAGTAAAAATTAAAAATGGTAAAAACCGTGTGGCCATAGTCCCTAGTACAACAATTCCAATGGTTATGATCTGTTCTGTGAAAGTCATGATTGTTCCTCCATTGTCTTACGCAATACACTTAATATAACTACGATACCAATCATAGCTGGAATCATAAAGTGTTCACTCCCAAAGATAACTAAGGTAATGCCTGGAATGACTAAGCCTATACCAGAACTAATCAAATTGCGTTGGATTTTATATTGTTCTATAGCCAATACAATAAAGAGTGCGGTCAATACAAATTCCAATCCTTTTCCATCAAAAGAAAGTACCGATGCAAATAGATTACCAACTACAGATCCGACTACCCAATATAGTTGATTCAATAGGGTTACAAAAAAATAACACCAACCTTTAGAAAGACCTGGAGGAACTTGTGATGTGTAATTAATAGAAAAACTTTCATCACACATACCAAATATGAGATACGGTTTTAACCACCCTGTATTTCGATATACTTCTAGCATGGACAATCCATAAAATATATGACGACCATTGACCATCAATGTAATTAAGAAAGTACTCACTGGATCAAAGGGTGCTAACAACATAGCCACGGTCACAAATTCCATAGACCCTGCATAAATCAATGCACTTAATGCTAGAGTATACCCCCAAGAAAATCCCATAGAGTACATATAGATTCCATAGGATATCCCTAAAAATAAAAAGCCAAATAATATGGGAGTTGTTTTAGGAAAGGCATATCGAAAGGCAGCTCCTATACTATTGTTTGTTCTTTCATGTTCCATCTATCGTATCCTTTCTCTATGATTCAATATTTCTAACCAAAAAGAACTATGAATATATAGTATCCTTTTTCTATCAATGACTATCTCTACACTAAAAGAACTGTAACTATATCCTATCCATTTGCTCATCATATATCAGAACAGCCTACGGGAATTGCTTCCCATAGGCTGTTTCTATTAGTCCTCAAAATCGCGAGATAAATCAACTTCTTTTAGAGGTACTACTTTTGTTTTATGTTTTGCTTTATACCATAAGTACACAGCGAAGAATACTGGAAGACCAATATAAGCAACAGATACGCCGTACCAGTCGATACTTTCACCCATGAAAGCTGTATAGTTCTGACCAGCAATGATGATCAAACACAACGCCAAGGCAAACAATGGACCAAATGGGAACAAGGATGCTTTATAAGGTAATTTAGACACATCATGACCTTGTGCCACATAAGCACGACGGAAACGATAGTGTGCAACAGCAATACCTACCCATGTGATGAATCCACTCATACCACTAATGTTGATCAACCAAGTGTAAGCCTGACCTTCTCCAATCAAAGATGTTAAGAAGGCAAATAAACCAAAGGCTGCAGTTGCCAACAATGCTGGAATTGGAACACCACGTTTATTTATAGAGCCAAATAATTTTGGTGCATCTCCTGATTTAGACAATGCATATAGCATACGTGTAGAAGAGAATAAACCAGAGTTACCAGCTGACAAGACAGCAATCAATAAGATCGCATTAATGAAATGGGCTGCCCAGTCAAATCCAAAGCGGTCAAATACCAATGTAAATGGACTGATGGACACATTTTCTACAGAACTGTTCAATAAGTTTGGATCATTGTAAGGGATTAAGAAACCAATCACAATAAAGGAACCAATATAGAACAGTAAAATACGCCAGAAAATAGAATTAATGGCTTTTGGAATATTTTTCTCTGGATCTTCAGACTCACCAGCGGCAGTACCGATTAATTCTACCCCTTGGAAAGAGAAACCAGCAATCATAAAAATAGCCAAGATAGAGGAGAATCCCCCTACAAATGGTGCCTCTCCTACGGTCCAGTTATGGAATCCTGGAGATGGATTACCTACGCCAAGGATCAACAATGTACCTAATAATAGGAATACAATGACTGTAATAACCTTGATACTAGAGAATATATATTCACTTTCACCAAAGGAACGAGCTGAAAAATAGTTCAATACGAATAGAATCAGCAAGAATAAGGCAGACCAAACAATGGCTGGCACATCAGGGAACCAGTATTTCATGATGAACGCACTAGCTACGAGTTCTGCTGCTAATGTAATAGCCCAGTTAAACCAAAAGTTCCAACCTAAGGCAAAACCTAAGGCTTTATCTACATAGCGAGAAGCATGAGTACCAAAGGAACCAGATACTGGCAAATATGTGGTCATTTCTCCTAAGCTAGTCATCAAGAAATATACCATGATGCCGATGAAACTATATGCAATTAGCGCTCCACCAGGACCCGCTGTACTGACTACTTCACCACCGGCTACAAATAAACCTGTACCGATAGCACCGCCCAAAGCAATCATATTCATATGGCGGGATTTTAAACTTCTTTTTAATTTATTATTTTCCATGGGACTTCTCCTTATAAGTCAAGATTTCGTACATATTCAGCATTATCTTCGATAAACTTTCGACGAGGTTCTACCTTATCCCCCATCAAAACACTAAATATCTTATCTGCTGCAATACTGTCTTCCATGCTAACTTGTAGGATGGTTCTATGTTCAGGGTTCATAGTTGTATCCCATAATTGCTCTGCATTCATTTCCCCAAGACCTTTGTAACGTTGGATCGTAATATTTTCACGTCCAATTTCATCCAGTCTATCTGAAAGTTCTTGGTCACTATAAGCATACCATTGTTTTTGACCTTTTTTAATTTGGTACAACGGTGGTTGTGCAATGAATACATGACCTTCTTCAATAAGTGGTCTCATATACCGATAGAAGAATGTCAATAATAAAGTACGAATGTGTGCGCCGTCCACGTCCGCATCAGTCATGATGATAATTTTATTATAACGGCTCTTCGTAATATCAAAGTCTTGTCCGATACCTGTACCAAAGGCAGTAATCATAGAACGAATTTCTGCATTGGCCAAGATTTTATCAAGACGAGCTTTTTCTACATTTAGAATTTTACCGCGCAATGGCAAAATTGCTTGGTAACGGCGATCACGGCCTTGTTTTGCCGTACCACCCGCAGAATCACCTTCGACGAGGTAAATTTCTGTCATCGTCGTATCTTTTTCAGAACAGTCTGCTAATTTACCAGGTAAGGAGCTCACTTCCAAAGCATTTTTACGACGTGTCAATTCACGAGCTTTCCGAGCTGCTTCACGGGCACGACTTGCATTAGTTGCTTTTTCGATGATTTTCTTCGCTTCCGCTGGATGCTCTTCTAAGAAAATACGTAATCCATCAGACACGATGGTATCTGTAATACCTTTCACTTCGCTATTGCCCAGTTTGCCTTTTGTTTGGCCTTCAAATTGTGGTTCCAATACTTTTACGCTTACTACAGCCGTTAAACCTTCCCGCACGTCTTCGCCAGTTAAATTGCTTTCATTTTCTTTCAAAATGCCAGCCTTGCGACCATAGTCATTTAAGGTACGTGTTAAGGCTGTACGGAAACCGCTTAGATGCGTACCACCATCGATAGTGTTGATATTATTAACGAAGGACAAAATCGTTTCGCTATAGCTATCGTTATATTGTAACGCCACATCTACCACTACATCGTCACGAGTATTATCGATGGAGATAACACTTGGTGTGATAGCCTCTTTCGCTTCATTTAAGTACTCAATGAATTGTACTAAGCCACCTTCGTAGTGGAAGCTTTCACTGCGACCTTCCCCACGTTTGTCGGATAAGGTAATACGCAATCCTTTGTTCAAGAACGCCAACTCTTGTAAGCGAGTTTTTAATACATCGAACTCGAAAATGGTCGTTTCAAAGATTTGTGCATCTGGTTTGAATCGTACTGTCGTACCTGTGCGGTCGGTCGTACCAATTTCTTTCAAATCAGACGTTTTATTACCACGTTCAAAGGAAATTTCTTGAATTTTTCCATGTTGGTATACATCGACGATAGTCCACTCACTCAAAGCATTCACTACGGAAATACCTACCCCATGAAGACCACCGGACACTTTGTATCCACCGCCGCCAAATTTACCACCTGCGTGAAGTTTGGATAATACTAATTCTACTGCAGGCATACCTGTTTCATGCATCCCCGTTGGGATACCACGACCATCATCGATAACTTCAATACTATTATCTTCACAAATGGTCACTTCAATATGCGTCGCATACCCTGCTAGGGCCTCATCCACACTATTATCTACAACTTCATACACCAAGTGATGTAATCCACGGGCAGATGTGCTACCAATATACATACCAGGTCGCATACGAACGGCTTCTAAGCCCTCGAGGACCTGTATATTACCGGCATCATAATTCGTTTGTTCTGCCATCTGACATCCTCCTACTATTTATATAATGACATCCCGTACTAGTCACCATATTCTATATAATACATTCTATTATACAATACTTTAGCTCATTAATGAAAGACTAGTAATTTATTTCACTTTCATTTTATCTTCTTCGTTCCAACGATATTTATTCGTAATATTCACAACTTGTTCATAGGACAATTCATCTTGCGGTTTTGATGTAATGAGCATCGTTGCCCAATACATATCGTTGGCATCTGTAGAGCCTTGGAACAAGCGAGTTAAATAATAATAAATACTTTCTTCTTTCGCCACTTCATACCATTCATAGGTGCACCAGGGAGCAATCGCTTTCATTTGGTCATATTTATAATGAGGATAATCCTTCAATACACCTTTCACCGTACGAATGATATGTCGATATTTTTTATATTCACACTGAGGACAGACCTTCGGAGAGCCTTCCGATTGCCAACGACCACATGTAGGACATTGATGAAAATGCTCTTGCTGTAGTACAAATTCTTTCTTTGCTTGCTCCAAACGTGTTTGTAATACCTTTTGTCGAAGTTCCTCATGGCGAATGACACGAACAGACTCTTCTATACTTTGTACAATTTCAGGGGGTAACACAATTTGATGAAAGTCTATGATTTCCTCATACATAGGTGTCATATCTAAGGCATCTCCTGATACAAGCTGGTCTTGTAAAGCACGTCGAGGAAGTTGTACTTTGATATCTGTAATAATAGATTCTCCATAATACTCACGCAATGCTTCCAATAACTGTGGCTTACGCATAGTCATCTCTTGCATCCACACAGTATGACCAATTTCGACTACGATAACAGGTGGCTTAATATGCACTAATTTTGCTTGTCCGCTCACCATAGATCCTACCACAGACTCCCAATCATGATAGAGTTTCATAAGTCGATATATTTCATAAATGCCTAATTCTTGCAACATGGCATCACGAAGATTCATCACTCCTGTAAGAGATTCTAACTTACTCTCCATGTGGTATGTCCTCCGTCAAATCTATATACTGCACCTTATCTAAGTCCAATGTATCTGCTGTATCCGTAGTAGTAATGATTGTCTGTACACGTTTATGAATGAATTTGATTAAATTAGAGCGACGTTCCTGGTCCAACTCACTGAGTACATCGTCTAATAGTAAAATAGGATATTCTCCTACTTCTGACTTAATATATTCTAATTCACTTAACTTAACTGATAATATCGCTGTCCGTTGTTGACCTTGTGATCCAAATCGTTTTAAATCCATAGGACCAGAATAAAAAATAATATCATCACGATGAGGTCCCACCGAGGTTTGTAATCGTCTCCGGTCTTCTGGTAACTGTTCTTGCAAAGCTTGCAATAAAGCCTCCTTAGTCACTAACAATTGTTTCTCACTATAAGGCTGAGTATATTGCAATCGTAAATCTTCTTTGCCATTGGTCAGTTTCCGATTCATTAAATCCATTAATTGATTTAACTTTTTTAAACTTTCCAATCGTTTTTGAATAATTTGAGATCCCAAAGTAGCAATTTGTTCATCCCAATCTCGGACCGGTACCTTATTCGTATGACCATATTCTTTAAGTATACGATTTCTCTGTTGTACAGCTCGTTGATACATCGTAAGCTGATGATAATATTGAGGACTCGTCTGACTAATTTCCATATTCAAAAAACGACGGCGTAAGGAAGGTGTTCCTTTGATTAAGTCCAAATCTTCTGGAGAAAAAATAACTGTATTTAACGTACCTACTAATTCTTTTTGGGATAAGGGATTATCATGTAAACGAATGATTTTTTTCCCTTGCCGCCCCCATTTTATCTGCAACGTATGAGGCGTATCAGCTTTCATAAAATGAACGATGATACTAGCCTCTTCTTCATTCCAAGAAATGACATCTTTCATATCCGATGTACGATGACTATGTCCCATTGTGGCAATATAGGCAGATTCTAAGATATTTGTTTTTCCTTTTCCATTAGGACCATGGATAACGATAATATCTGGTGTGAAAGTAATAGTTCTATGACGATGATTGCGAACATGTATCAGTTCCAATTCAGTCACATACACAATTAGTCCTCCTTCACCACAGTAATTGTTACTTCATTAGCAATAGTGACCACATCATTAGGATAGATTTTTTTACGTTTTTCTGTAACTAATACACCATTTAAGGTAATTTTTTCTTCTTCTAATAATACTTTAACTTGACCACCTGTGGCTAAGACATTCGCATATTTCAACAGTTGATCTAATTGAATATACTCTGTATGAATGGATACAGTTTCTTGATTCATAATTTCCTCTTTTCTCTTAATTATGTGTATGAACTGGTGTTACCACATAGGTATAATGGTCATTATTATCTTGACGAATCACCATAGCCCCTTGTTCTTGTAGGTACATATGGATTCTTTCACCTGTACTATGTTTCAATAATTCATCAATATATTTACCATTGAAATTGATGGTGAAAGGATTTCCTTCAAAAGTACATAGAACAATATCTTTTACCATACCAATATCAGCACTTTGAGAACTCAATGTAACTTGATTTTCTTCCCAATCGTATCGAATGGCAGAGTAACTCATATCTTTTGCCATAAAATACACACGATCTAAAGAACTAGCAAATTCACGACGGTTTAAAATAGCACTAGCATCGAATTTTGCAGGAATAACACGTTTATAATCAGGATACGTCCCTTCAATTAATCTTGAAATAATATATACAGTATCAAATACAATCGCCACTTGATTTCTATTCCAAATTAATTTAACCATAACAGGTTGATCCGATGGTAATACTCTGGAAACTTCTTCTACTGTACGTTTTGGAATGACAATACGCATTGGATTTTCAAGAGCTGTGTCTAAAGTAACTTTTTTAACAGCCATACGATGTGTATCAGTACCTACCATAGTTAGCTCATTACCTTCAATTTCCACTAATGTACCGCAGAAAATAGGACGATCTGTATCTGTAGAAGTAGCATATACAGTTAAATCGATTAATTGTTTTAGCTGTTCTCCATCAATCATAATACTATTATCATCTTGGATTTGTTCCACTAAGGAGAAATCTTCTACTTGCATAGTGACTAATTTAAATTCGGAATGATCTGATTTGATTTGTAATTGGTTAGAATTGTCTGGTTTATATAATTCTACTTGTTCACCTGGCAATTTTTTTAAAATTTCTTGAAAGTACTTAGAACCTACTACAATAGTGCCTGGTTCAAGAATAGTAGCGTCTACTTGGGATCGCATGCCGATTTCAAAGTCATTGGCTTGTAATTCTACATAAGTATCTTTTGTAGAAATATAAATAGATCCTGGTAAATTAGAGCTTGTTTTATTACTTGCTACACGTTGGAATAGTGACATGGCTTTCACTAATTCAGTTTTGTTAAATTGAAGTTTCATCGTTAACTCCTTGTGACTAATATAACTATGTTAGAGTGATTTTATTTAAAGTAGTAGCCGTAGTAGTAGGGCGCGTGCACAAGTGGATAGGTGCATAAAGTCCTTGTATCTCAATGTTTTACACATGTTTACAACATGGGGAATAGAAAAATTTCTCTATCCACATAGTAACAGGTTGGAAATTACCTTGTGTGTAAGTCGAATTTTGTTAACAGCATAGGCACAAAATGTACACAGGTTACACACATACTTATCCACAATTTGGGGATTACTTAGCTGCTTCTAATTCTTCACGAATACGCTCAATGGTATAGCGTAAATCTTGGTCCTTTTCCATTTCTCTGGATATTTTTTCATACGCATGCAATGCAGTAGTATGATCTTTTTTACCAAAGGCAAAGGAAATTTGAGGGTAACTTTCATTGATTAATTCACGAGCTAAATACATAGCAATTTGGCGTGGATGCGCATATTGCTTATTTCGCTTTTGACTGACTAAATGTTCTAGCTTAATTTTAAAGTAATCCGCTACAAATTCTTGAATATATTTAACAGATAATACGATTTTTTCTGTATGAATGATAAAGTCTTTGATAGCTTTATTGGTAAATTCTACATCAATGGTTTCTAAACGATTTGTGATCGCTGCTTGTGTTATCAATGTTTCAAAAGCACCTTTTAATTCACGAATATTTCGTTTATTGAAATACTGTGCAAATAGGTGGACTACCTCTTTTGGGACATATAAGGTTGGGTATTCACTACGACGATGATAGATTTCTTCATGGATAATAGCTTCAATCATCTCTGGATTTGGCGCTTCAATTTCTACCGTAAGTCCACTGTTGAAACGTGTGATTAAGCGTTCTTCCATTTCCTTGTAATCCTTTGGAGGTTTATCACTGGATAGGATAACAGCTTTATTGTGATTCAATAGATGATTGAAAGTATTGAAAAACTCTTCTTGCGTAGTTTTCTTATTTTTTTCTTCTAAGAATTGTACATCGTCAATGATAAGTACATCGATGTCTCGGAAGTTACGACGAAATTGATCTGGTGTTTTTGTCCGCAAAGATTCGATGAAACTGTTCATAAAATCTTCACTGGTAATGGACATAATTTTGGCCGCTGGATTTTTAGCTAAAATTTCATTACCGATAGCATGCATTAAATGAGTTTTACCGAGACCAGATTGACCGTGAATATACAGTGGATTGTAACGAAGTCCTGGATTTTCCGCTACTGCTTTCGCAGCGCTGAAAGCAAAACGGTTAGAATCAGATTCGATGTAATTATCAAAGGTAAAAGCACGATTTAAATGTGATTTTGAAGAACTACTCATATCACGTTGTACCGGTGACGCTGGTGCTATAGGAGTGGTTGTTTTAGTAGCAAATAAATCGGCAGGTACTGGTTTTTGAATCCCTTGTGAAGAGGAAGTATTTCTTTGAATAATAACAGGAGAATCATAACTAGGACGACTTACACCTTCTGGTAATACTTCATCATACTCAGCAGCATCCCAAGGTGGAGGGATGATAGGAGATGGGGTGCTATCTATCGATGTGTCTTCAATGGAGGGCATATCAATAGGTGGCATAGGAGGAATATCCGTAGGAGAGGAGTCTGCCGTAGAGGTATCTGTTAAATAGTCGATGGTTTGTAAAGTAGGAAGTAAACTTTTTGCAGCTTCTACAATTTGGTTATGGACCAATGGGGTTTGAATATATTTTAGTTTACTAGGATCCATAACAAATAAAGTTAGAACAGTAGATGTCATAGAATAGGGCATCAGTGAATTAACAACCAAAGAGTCCCACATTTGCTGGGGCATTTTTGTTTTTGTTTTTTGCATCACTTGGTCCCATAGGGAGTAGAGATCTAAGTCACTCATAATAAACCTTCCTGTATGTGTATAAGAATAATTTGTCCACAGTATAATATGTGTGGATAACTAAAAAATAGACAAAGAAAAAGAGTTCATAAACAAGATAATAAGTAGAATTGTTTCTATCCACAATATTGTGAATAAGTTAGTGGATAACATGTGAAAAATAAAAAATACTTGTTTATAACCCTTCGTTAGTGTATATGTTTATTATAGCAAAAACTTTTTTGCTTTGCTATGCAATCTATTGGTAATTTTTATAGAATAAGATGTAGTCTATTATTACACCTCCATAATCTTTACTTATCGTACTGTAAATTATATAAAAAGTAAAGATTTTGGTATAAGGAAGTAAAGATTGATATAAAAGATAAGAGGCATTTACAGATGTATTAATATATCTTCTCTTGCAATATTACAAATCGTTTATATATATACTATTAAAAACAAGGTTTATATTGACAGAATTAGGGTTTATACATATAATTACTATGTTATGGTATACGAAAAAATAAACCTATCATGAGGAGGTGTTGTTGTAATGAAACGTACTTACCAACCAAATACACTTTGGAGAAAACGTACTCATGGTTTCCGTGAACGTATGAAAACCATCGGTGGCCGTCTAGTGTTAAAACGTCGACGCGCTAAAGGCAGAAAACGCTTATCTGCATAATCAAATATACAGCAAGAGAACTTGGCCGTACAGCCAAGTTTTTCTGTATGTACGGTATTAAAGGATAACTATGAATAGTTTAACAAAAGATAGAAGAATACGGAAAAACAATGAATATCAATTAGTGTATAAGCACGGTCGCTATGAAGTGGGACGTCTTTGTGTGGTCTATCATATGCCGGTGGCAAAACAAAAGAGTAAAATCGGTTTCGTCACAGGGAAAAAGGTAGGAGGTGCGGTACAGCGCAACAGAGCACGACGTTTAATGAAAGAAGTGTATCGTTTGCATCAACATGAATTGCGCGAAGGTCATCATATTGTCGTAGTCGGTCGAGGGTATTTGGCCAATGCTACATACGACCAGGCAGAGCGTGAGATGATGCGTCTATTCAAAAAATGTAAATTATTAAAGGATAGAAACTAATGGGTATTAGTAAACTTGTAAATTACTTGTTAATTGGATTAGTTCAGTTCTATCGATATGCTCTATCTCCTTTAAAACCAAGTACTTGTCGTTTTTATCCCACCTGTTCGATGTACATGTTGCAAGCATTGCGACGGTATGGACCTTTAAAAGGTAGCTATTTAGGTATTAAACGGATTTTAAAATGTCATCCCTTTCATAAGGGTGGATATGATCCTTTGCCATAGCACAGTTTTGGAAATACCTGAGTACCTGTATGGATGAAATATAGACCATACCATAACGTATATGGGTACACAAAGGTTATATACTGCAGAGAACAAGAAAAGGAGTAGGCATGGAAATCTTTCAATATTTAGTAGATTTTATGAGAAGCCTTGTGGAATATTCGTTTTTGGCAACAAAATCGATGGGCTTCCCAAGCTATGGTATCGCGATTATTTTGCTTACCATTGTTATTAAACTTATATTAGCACCGTTGACACAAAAACAAGTGCAGTCTATGAAAGGCATGGCTGATTTACAACCAAAAATGAAAGCTATTCAAGAAAAATATAAGGACAATCCACAAAAAGCACAGCAAGAAATTATGAAAATGTACAAAGAATTGGGTATTAACCCATTAGCTGGTTGTTTACCACTTCTTGTACAAATGCCATTTTTGATTGCTATTTTCTATGCATTGCAAGGATATCCATATGATCCTCAATATGCACAATTCTTATGGTTACCAAATTTGAGTGATCCAGATCCAATCTATGTATTACCAGTGTTGTCAGCCTTGTCTACTTATATTATGAGTAAACAAACATCTGCTAGCGGTGGTAATAATCAACAAGCAAAGATTATGAACATCTTTATGCCACTATTCATTGGCTACATCAGTTTAAACTTTGCTAGTGGATTGGTTATTTACTGGGTAGTTTCAAATCTATTCCAATTAGCACAACAAACATTAATTTATCGTAATAACAAATAGGAGGCTAGGCATGGATTATATTGAAGTGTCAGCAAAAACGATTGAAGAGGCAACTTCACAAGCAACAGCCCAAATTGAATCTCAAGGTCGTGTTGTTACGTCTGTGAAAGTGTTAGAAGAGCCATCAAAAGGTTTTTTAGGCTTTGGTAAAAAAGATGCTCTTGTTCGCGTATACTTTGAAGAAACAGCAGTATCGAATACAGCTGTTACGGAAGAACCAGTAGTACAGGTTGTAGAAACTGTTACAGAAACAGCAGTAGATACTGTGGAAACAGTGGAAAGAGAAATTCCTGTAGTGGTTGAAGATGGTATTACAAAAGCAGAACAAGATTTCATTGCCGATACAGGTAAAGAGTTTTTATTAGGCGTGTTTGGAAAGATGGGTTTATCTGTACAAATTGAAAAATTGACTACAAAAGATAAAATCACATTCCAAGTACATGGGGAAGATTTAGGTATTTTGATTGGTAAACATGGTCAAACATTAGATGCCATCCAATACTTAACAAACCTTGTGGCTAATAAAGAAGTTCGCCGTCGTTGCCAAATTGTTGTGGATGTGGAAAATTATCGTTCTCGTCGTGAAGAAACGTTAATTCAATTGGCACATCGCTTAGGCGCTAAAGTACGACGTACACGTCAAAAAATTGCCTTAGAACCAATGAATGCTTTTGAACGAAAAATCATTCACTTAGCATTGCAAAATGAAAAAAATATCAAAACAGATAGTGAAGGACAAGAACCATATCGTCATATTGTAATTTATTACAAACGATAGACTTCGACTATATACCATCAAATCGTATATTGATGTATGTATCTGTAGAGATGATAAAGGATGATTTGAGTATATCAAGTCATCTATAACTAGGAAAAGGAGCAGCGGGAGCTGCTCCTTTTTAAATAGTATTTTATATATTTTATTGTTCAATTTCATTATACAATAAACACATATTATTTTCTTACATAAAAGGTAGCTTTCCCTTTTCCGTGTCGCTCAATGTACTTTTCTTCTACTAATTGTTTCAACATATTTTCTATGGTGGATTTACTAAGGCTTGGAACTGCATATAGTATGTCATTTTTAGTAAATTTTCCTAGAGTTTTATTGACTGCTTGTGTCACTAGGCCAATAGCCGGAGCCTTTGCACCGACATAATTAACTCTACTTTCAAAATCAATATATGCAGCAAGTATAATTTGTAAAATATATTTGATAAATGGAAGAGGATTCTCAGTATTTTCAGACCAGCCAATTCCAATGCTACGCAAGGATCTATAGTAGCCGTCTTTATTAGTTTCAATTTTATGCTCTAAGCTGATGTATTTACCAATGACATAGCCTTGTTTATATAATAATAATGTTGTCAGCAATCGGCTCATTCGTCCATTTCCATCGTTAAAAGGATGAATACAAAGAAAATCATGAATAAATATAGGAATGAGTAATAGAGCATCTACTGCTTTTGTGTCTAATGCCCTATTAAGTTCCTTACAAAGTTGTTCAATGGCAATAGGTGTTTCGTACGGCGATAAAGGTTTAAATATTTCCACCATATTTCCTAATTCATCTTTTTCTACGATAGAGTTTTGGGTATTTTTATAGCGACCACCAATACCTTTTTCACTATATTTATATAGATCTCTGTGAAGTTGCAATATATAGGTGCTACTAATAGGAATGTATTCATAACTTTCGTGTATGGTTTGTAATACATCTCTATATCCTAAAATTTCTTCTTCATCACGATTATGAGGCGTTGTTTTTTCCTGCATTAACTCCTTAATTCTAATGGAGGTAGTAACGATACCTTCAATTTTATTAGAATCTTCAACACTTTGAATTTTAGCAATTTCTACTAGTGTATCTAGTACAGCAGGCTTTTGTTGTATGAATAGTTCTTGCTTTCCCTTGTGTTCATGGATTTGTGCTAATAAATTAATAATTTCGCTATCCCACATAGTACTTTCATAGAGTGAATAATTAAAAGTTTTCATTCGCCTACTCCTTTCTGCATTTGCCTAATTATACCATATTTTAGGCGATTAATGTTATATTAGGCGAATCGGTATATATTTTAACAAAAACTATATGGTACGATTCTATGATTAGGTACAAAAAAAGCACGGCATAGACCGTGCTCTTTTTTTATTAAGATTCAATTATACATTCATGTTAGCTGCTTTACGAACATAGAACCAGTAACATACGAATACTGTTACGATGTTGAAAGCAAGTAATACTGCGAATGCTGGGTGGATACTTCCAAATGCTGAGTACACATAACCAAAGATTTTTGGTGTAATGAAGGCACCGTATGCCGCTACAGCTGCTACGAAACCAGCGATCAAGGAAGATTGCAATCCATCAGTGAAGATGTGAGGAATCATACGGAATGTAGAACCTGTTACGAAACCGCAGGATACGAACATCAATACAGTCATGCCAAAGAAAAAGTCGAAGTTATGCATATCTACGCCTACTGCGATTAATGCTGTAGTGATACATAAACCAATTAAACCAATGAAAGTAATTTTCGTACCGCTGTTGATTTTATCAGATAACCAACCGCCTACTGGACGAAGGCTGGCAGCTACTAATGGACCCACGAATGCGATGTGAGCAAATGGAATTTCAGGGAATTCTTTATTGACTAGTAGACCAAGTGCCGCTGCATATCCAGAGAACGCACCGAAGGCACATGTATATAACAATGTCATAGCCCAAGTGTGTTTGTTGCTGAAAATTTGAGCAAGCGCTTTAGGATTTGGTTTCGCTAATGGCAAGTTATCCATGTAACGAGTCATGCAAGCTAAGATGATGATCAATGGAACAATCCACATGAAAGCCGCATTGGCTAAGTACACAGCGTTACCTTTAATCATAGCTGGTGTGACACCAAAGATGTTACCCAATGTAGCAGAGCCCATTGCGAATGGAGCTAAGAAATAGATAACGGAAATACCAAGGTTACCGATACCACCATTGATGCCAAGAGCGGTCCCTTTTTCAGATTTAGGGAAGAAGTTACCGATGTTCGCCATGGAGGAGGAGAAGTTAGCGCCAGCTAAACCGATCAAAGATGTTAAGATCATAAATGTTTCGTAAGAAGTTGTTGTATCTTGTACAGCATATCCTAACCATACCACAGGTACTAATAAGATGATTGTAGAAATGAAAGTCCAGTTTTTACCACCAATTGAAGCTGGCATGTAAGTATAAATAAAACGGAACGTTGCACCTACTAAACCTGGGAAGGCAGCGAGTGTAAATAATTGTTCTGTTGTAAAATCGAATCCAGCTCCTTTAAGTTGGGCTGCGATGGTGGACCATAAATACCACACACAAAATGATAACGTTAATGCAATGGTAGAAACTACCAAGTTTTGTTTAGCAATCTTTTTACCAAACTTTTCCCAAAATTCGGGATTTTCTGGTTGCCAGTTCGCAATAATTTCTTTGCGACTTGCACCGGCTTGAGGCATTTTCATCTCTGACATGAGAACACTCCTTTAATCCTTTCAACGTACAAATTGTGATACTTTTTATATCACAGTAAATCGAAGACACAAATTAGTATAAAAAAAGATTGACTTATGCCATACTTTCATTATAATATGTGCCTAAAATCACACACATTATTATATAAGATATAATATAATGTGAATGTGATAAAAAGCACAACTTATATAATTATTAATAAGTTATAATAGTAACATACGCAAAATTTACAATGTAATTGAGAATTTGATATAACTAAGTTTATATCAAACTCATAAGTATGGGATGTTACTGAAAGATGTATGGTGACAGTATGGAACAGGAGTTAATCAATCAATTGCTAGCATTGCCAGGCGAAGTAATTCATCTGAAAAAAGGAGAATTTTTATTTCACGAAGGCGATAAGGCAGAACATTTTTATATCGTTCAGAGAGGGCGCCTCAGTATTAAGAAATTTGAAGCCACAGGACATATTTTTGCATTGCGATTAGTAGGTAAGAATAATGTGCTTGGGGAAATTCCTTTGTATGAGACGAATACGAGATCGTATGTATTTAATGCTATTGCTAGAGAAGATTGCTCTGTATATTGTATACGTTACGATGTATTAGAACCTGCCATTGCTAAGGATCATTCGTTGGCCATTACGATGATGAAGATTTATACACTTCATATGCGTCGTCAACAAGCTAAGTATAGGGACTTATTATTATACGGTAAGAAAGGTGCATTTTATTCTACATTATTGCGTTTAGCTAATAGCTATGGTATTAAGAGAGATGACGGTATTTATATCGACATTGCTTTGAGCAATCAAGAGTTAGCTGAATTTACTGCCACATCACGGGAAGGTTTAAACCGCATGCTAAGTGAGTTACGAAAGTTAGGCTATGTAGCCTATGATAAACACCATCTGGTAATCTGTGACTTTGATGCATTAATCGGACTGCTAGATTTGGATATCGATACCATCGATCCTAACATTAGCAATATCGAATAATTGAGGTTATCCCCCCTTGCTGTGAGCACTACGAAGGCAAGGGTTTTTTGTATTTTTAAGGAGGACATGAGATGAGTCTTTTATCTCAAAAATTTAAGTTTCTTCGCAAGAAGGACGTATCTCCAACAGGCCATCAAATCACAGAAGAAGGTGGTCGTGAATGGGAAAATTTTTATCGTGACCGTTGGTCCTACGATAAAGTAGTCCGCACCACACATGGCGTAAACTGTACTGGTTCTTGTAGCTGGAACATTTACGTAAAAAATGGTGTTGTTGCGTGGGAAAATCAAGCAACTGATTATCCTAAAACACCAGATGATATGCCAGATTACGAACCACGTGGATGCCCTCGTGGATCTACATTCTCTTGGTATTTATACAGTCCACTACGCGTAAAATATCCATATGTACGTGGTGAATTGATTGAACTTTGGAGAGAAGCAAAGAAAACTGCTAAAAATCCTATTGAAGCATGGAAATCCATTGTAGAAGATCCTGAAAAAGCGAAACGCTATAAATCTGCTCGCGGTATGGGTGGCTTTGTGCGTTCTACTTGGGATGAATCTACAGAAATCGTAGCAGCTTCCTTATTATATACAGCAAAAACATATGGTCCAGACCGCAATGCAGGGTTCTCCGTAATTCCAGCGATGTCCATGTTGTCCTATGCAGGTGGTGCGCGTTTCTTGAACCTTATGGGTGGTACTCCACTATCCTTCTATGATTGGTATGCTGACTTGCCACCATCAAGTCCTCAAGTTTGGGGTGAACAAACAGATACTCCAGAATCTGGTGACTGGTACAATGCAGGTTACATCATTACATGGGGTTCCAACGTACCATTGACACGTACACCAGATGCTCACTTCTTGGCAGAAGTACGTTATAAAGGTACAAAAGTAGTATCTGTATCTCCTGACTATGCGGAATCTACTACATTCTCTGACACTTGGTTGAATGTAAAAGCTGGTACAGACGCAGCGATGGCGATGGCGATGGGTCATGTCATCCTGAAAGAATACTATATTGATAAAGAAACTCCATATTTCAAAGAATATGCGAAAGAATTTACAGACTTCCCATTCTTAGTACGTGTAGAAGAAATCAACGGTGCTTTACAAGCTGGCCGTTTCTTGAATAACCAAGATTTAGGTAGCACAGAAGATGGCGCTGATTTCCATACCGTAGTGATTGATGAAAATACAAACGAATTAGTAGTACCAAATGGTACATTAGGGGATCGTCATACAAACCCTAAAAAATGGAACTTACGTCTTGAAAACCGTGCAACAGGTGAGAAAATTTCTCCTCGTTTATCTGTTATCGATCAACGTGATTCCGTAGCATTAGTGAAATTACCTTACTTCGGTGACGAAGCACATGAAGGTATCATTGAGCGTGCCATCCCAGTGATGACAGTACAAACAAAAGAAGGTCCTGTACAAGTAACAACAGTATTTGACTTGATTCTTGCTAACTATGGTATTGACCGTGGTTTAGGCGGTGAAGTAGCTACTAATTATGAAGAAGACACTCCTTATACTCCAGCTTGGCAAGAAAAAATTACTGGCGTAAAAGCTGATGTGGTGATTCGTACAGCTCGTGAATTTGCTGATAATGCAGAAAAAACAAAGGGTCGCTCCATGGTTATCATGGGTGCTGGTATCAACCACTGGTATCATGCAGACGTAATTTATCGTACGATTCTTAACTTGATTATGTTCTGTGGTACAGAAGGCGTTAACGGCGGTGGCTGGGCTCACTATGTAGGACAAGAAAAATTACGTCCTGTAGAAGGTTGGGCTGGCATTATGACAGCAAATGACTGGAGTAAAGCACCTCGTTTACAAAATGGTACATCTTGGTTCTATTTTGCTACAGAACAATATCGTTCTGATTGCATCGACTTGGCAGACCGTGTATCTAAATTAGCGACACCTCGTTACAGACACCCTGGTGACTATAACGTATTAGCTGCGCGTTTAGGTTGGTTACCATCGTATCCTACTTTCAACCGTAACTATCAAGATTTAATCAATGATGCTCGTGCTACAGGCGCAGGTACTGAGGCAGAAATTAACCAATACATCGTACAAGCATTGAAAAACAAAGAATTGAAATTCTGCG
>CAUUIH010000001.1:0-35373 GCA_963545165.1 uncultured Veillonella sp. | reverse complement strand
TTACTTCTACGATAACTTTTTTAGCTTGGCTAACAAATGTTGGAGAGTTACCAACGGATGTACTAGGAACGATACCACCATCTTCACGGATGCAAACCGCTTCAACGATAGCTACGTCAGTATCACCGAAGAAACCATAACGGATTTGTTGAGCCATTTGGCTAAGGTGCATATCAATGTAACGAATTTTTTGGCTATTTAAAGCTTTACGAGTATCGTTATTTGTTTGATATGGGAAACGACGGCGAATACCGTTCACACGAGTTAACGCTCCGTCTGCTTCATCACCAACTGATGCGCCAGTCCAAAGATCAATTTGGAAAGGATCTGATTCCATGCGTTTTGCTAGAGCCAATGGCACTGCTTTAGGGTAACCAGATGGTGTGAAACCACTGATACCTACATGGTCTCCTGGATTAATCAATTTAGCTGCTTCTTCTGCTGTAGTAATTTTTGCTTGCAACGCTGCGCCTTGCACGCGATCTAAAATGTCGATCATACTACCATCTCCTTTAGTTTGAATGACTTATTCAGCTATCTAACAATCACACCTTATATTTAATTCTTTTATTTCTATTATGAAAGAATTTTCTTACCTATAAAACCATTATAGAAATATAAGGTTAAATATCTACTCAAAGTGTGATATTTGTTAATTCTCATAAATACTACTCATTTTTCTTCTTATTGTCAACCATATATGTAAATATATGCATAATAGGCATACAGAATAGATAAATTCAAGGTGAGTATAACTTTTTGTTATACCCTTTATCTGCCTATATCTATAAATATTGGTGTAGTACAACTTTTTTCGATATTTTAATTCTTATAGATACACTCTATTTATGTTTATGCATTTCTGCGCGTTATATTATTCATAACCAAGAGTTATTTGCTTTTATTCTTTTTTGTTATTTCCCAAGTTAATGTATGTAACTATTGTTATAGACCACATACACTCTAACTTTAATGATTGCCACATAAAAAAAGTATAGAGATAGTCATAATACCTTCTCTATACTTTCAGTTTTTATAATATTTTTTTGCTTCGTATAATACTCATAGCAAAACCTAATAACTGCCACAGCACCATACTTACTTGTTGGCTATATAAAGCATGATCAAAGAAACCACTTACCAACACAACTACGGTAATCAGGGTGATACCATACCGGAATGGAATAGCAAGGTGTTTTTGTTTTTGTACATTTCTGCTATGTCCCAACAAAATTGCTAGCAACAAGCACAAGGAAATCGGTCCTGTTTCTGCTGCTACTTGCAAATACAAATTATGGGCGTGATAGATAATCACCGTTGGGTCTTGTATAAAATAATTATAGTCTGGATAGGTCATCCAAAACGCATCCCAACCAATACCAAAGACAGGAAAATCTTCTATCATGTACATAGTGCTATCCCACAATGCCCATCGGAGCATGACCGATGTATCTTGCCCACTAAAGAGGGACCATAATCGACTGGATACTTCCCCATGGTAAAAGAATAATACCAAGGGAACTGCTAATAAGGCATATAACAGTCTGCGTTCTACACAGATACCGGCTACAAAAATAGCTACTGTCAAACTAAGCCACATGCCACGGGAGTAGGTAAGAACTAGGCACAATAACATAACTACTACAGAGAGCACCATCACGGTGAAGCGTTTCCAATCTTTCGCTTTCAATACTTGTATAGTCCCTAATCCACCGATGGAAATGACAAAGAGCAAGTATTCTCCTAACAAATTAGGATTTTGTAAGGTTCCATACATGCGTCGCATGAGTCCTGGAAAATGGACATTATCCACCCATTCATGAATATGTTCCGGAGTCATATAAAAATACTGATACCCCGCACCTAAGCACACAAGAACTCCGGTCATGCAAAAGAGAGACAAAAACGTTGTTTGCCGTCTTTCAGTATCCATATAATATGTCATCAACCAATAGATACTGCCGTACATCCCTATGTGGTAGAACCAACTCATAGCCGACCATTCTATATTTACAGAATTAACAATGGAAATTCCCGTCCACAAAGTAAATGCAAGAACCGCCCATTGTAGCCAATGTAAGGTGCCAAAAAATCGTTGTCTATCGAATAGTAACGCCAGTAATCCCGCTACAAGGACTAGAGCATTGCCACCTATAGGTAATAATGGAATACACACCGTTGCTCCGTAGAGGAGGTAGACTATCCATTGGTCTACAGATAGCCTACGTAGGGCATCCATTAATGCCCCATTTCTTGGGCGAGCCAGTGTTGCACGTCACCAAGAATGTATAAGGACCCTACCACAGCGATGATATCGCCTTCCTTAGTTGTTTTTATAGCATGGTCTAAGCCCGCTTGGATAGTCTCCATAGGGTCTGCTTGGACCGGCATTTGTTTTGCCAACTGTTCCGGCGCAATACCACGTGGTGTAGGCGCTGGCACCGTAATAACACGGTCTTTTGGACCTACTAAATAGCTAACCATAGTGGATACATCTTTATCTCCTAAAATAGATAAGACCACTGTTTTCGATTGCTCTGGATATAATTCATTAAACGTCATAGAAAAAGCTTCTGCTCCGCTTGCATTGTGAGCGCCATCCAAAATGATCGTCCGTCCATGAACGTTGAAAATTTCAAATCGACCCGGCCATGTAGCACGAGCCAAGCCTTCCCGGTAGGTTTCTTCGCTCACTGCTGGCTCTTTGTCTTTCAAGATTTGCAATACTCGCGCTGCACAAGCTAAGTTTAAAGCTTGATGGATACCATGCATAGATGTGAAGAGCATATCTTTATGGCCTGCTTTATCCTTAACCGTAATCATTTGTCCCATTGGTAACGCACTGCGACTATCGATCGTAAAATCTTCATTAAACACATGGTATTTCACACCTAAAGATTTTGCCGTTTCTTTAATTACATCAAGAGCTCCCCCTTGCGCGGCTGTTACAAGCGGTACACCCTTCTTGATAATACCTGCTTTATGGCGAGCAATCTCCTCTACAGTTTCACCGCAATACGCTTGATGGTCGATGGTGACATTCGTAATGACCGCCACTTCTGGAGTGATCACATTGGTAGAATCCAATAATCCACCTAAACCTACTTCGATGACAGCGTAGTCTACTTCTTGTTCTTGGAAGAACAGAAAAGCTGCCGCCGTCAAGATTTCAAATTGCGTAGGTGCTTCCACGCCACGGTCCATGATCGCTTTCACAGCATGGCTAACACGTTTAATCAAATCAGCAAAGGCCTCTTCTGTAATGTACGCCGTATTGACACGCATGCGTTCCGTGTAGGATTGGAGGTGGGGGGACGTAAATGTCCCCACTCGAAGTCCGCTCATATACAATCCATAGGTAATATAGGTGGAAACGGATCCTTTCCCGTTCGTCCCTGTGACATGGATGGTTTTGTATGTATTTTGTGGATTTCCTAGCTCTTCTAATAGTGCCGTAATCCGTTCTAATCCTGGATGAATTCCAAAGGAGGCTACCTCTTCTAGGTAGGCAATCGCTTCCGTATAATTCATGATGGATCTCCTTATGCTAATGTTTTTAAGAACTCTTCACGTTCGTTTAAGGCTTGTTGTTTTTGTTTGTATTCTTCCAATTTTTCTTTCTCTTTCGCTACTACCGCTTCAGGAGCTTTTGCTAAGAATCCTTGGTTGTTCAATTTGCCTTCTAAACGAGCGATTTCTTTCAATACTGTAGCTTGTTCTTTGGCAATACGTTCTTTTTCTTTGTCTGCATCGATTAAATCTTTCAACAATAAGTACACTTCTAAGCCATTCACCACTGTTACTGTCGCATTTTCTGGTTTTGGTGCATCCGGTGAAAGTACCGTCACTTTTTCAGCCCAACCTAAGGTATGGAAGTAATCCCCATGAGTTTCTAAGATGCCTTTCAACTCGTCTGTAGCAGGCACTAAGATAACCTCAGAACGTTTGCCCATTGGTACATTCATTTCTGCACGCATGTTACGGATACCTTTGATGCCGTCCATCATCACATTCATATGTGCCGCTGCAGAGCCGAATCCTTCCATGGATAATGTACTTGGCCATGGAGCAACCATGATGCTCTCCCCTTCATGTGGCAAGTGTTGCCAAATATGTTCTGTCACGAATGGCATGAATGGATGTAATAATTCCATCATATGACGAAGGATGGATACCAATAAGTATTGTACTGTTTGACGGTCACGGCCACCTTCTTTATTGTATAAACGAGGTTTCGCCAATTCAATGTACCAGTCGCAATAGGTATTCCAAATGAAGTCATAGACAGCACTCGCTGCTTCGCCTAATTCAAATTTATCGAGGTTATTCGTAATATTTGTTACCGTTTTATTGTATTCTTCTAGAATCCATTTATCTGCTAATGTGTAATCTTCTGCACTTGGTACGAAACTTTCATCGAAGCCTTCCAAGTTCATCAATACGAATTTAGAAGCATTCCAGATTTTGTTCGCAAAGTTACGGTTTGCTTCCACACGTTCCATGTAGAAACGCATATCGTTGCCCGGTGTATTGCCAGTTACCAAGGTAAAGCGCAACGCATCGGCACCATATTCTTCGATGACTTCTAATGGATTGATACCATTGCCCAAAGATTTACTCATTTTACGACCTTGGCTATCGCGCACTAGACCATGAATGAACACGTGTTTGAAAGGAATTTCTTCTTTAAATTCTAAGCCCATGAAAATCATACGAGCTACCCAGAAGAAGATGATGTCGTACCCGGTTACCATAACGCTAGTTGGATACCAATGTTTCACTTCCTCTGTATTTTCAGGCCAACCCATTGTGGCAAATGGCCATAAAGCAGAGCTGAACCATGTATCAAGTACATCTGGATCTTGTTCTACTTTGCCATGACAATGTGGACATTCTGTCAAGGTTTCTGTGGTTACGATAGTTTCCCCACAATCTTGGCAGTACCAAGCTGGGATACGATGACCCCACCACAATTGACGAGAAATACACCAATCACGAATGGACTCTAACCAGTTCGTATATGTTTTCGTAAAGCGCTCTGGTACAAATTCAATGGATTTGTCACGTACTACTTCTAAAGCAGGTTTTGCCAATGGCTCCATGGATACGAACCATTGTTTAGATACCATAGGTTCTACGGTGGTATTACAACGGGAACAATGACCTACGCTATGACCATGTTCTTCTACACGTTCCAATAAACCTTGTGCATCTAATTCAGCTACTACTTGTTTACGAGCTAATTCACGAGGCATGTTCACAAAGTGACCTGCTCCTGCATTCATGGTACCATCTGGGTTCATCACCACGATACTTTCTAAGTTATGGCGTTGTCCCATTTCAAAGTCATTAGGGTCATGGGCTGGCGTAATTTTTACGCAACCAGTACCGAACGATTGATCTACATATTCATCAGCAATAATTGGAATGTGACGGTTCACAAATGGAAGCAACAATTCTTTCCCTACTAAATGGGCATAGCGTTCATCGTTAGGGTTTACCGCTACAGCTACGTCACCAAACATTGTTTCAGGACGTGTAGTAGCTACCGTCAAGAATGTATCTTCTTCCCCGATTACTGGGTATTTAATATGCCATAAATGACCATTTTCATCTTCATGTTCTACTTCGATATCGGATAAGGCTGTCAAGCAATTAGGGCACCAGTTAGTGATGCGTTCTCCACGATAGATTAACCCTTTTTCATACAATGCTACAAATACTTTTAATACCGCTTCTTGATATCCTTCGTCCAAAGTGAAACGCTCTCTCGTCCAGTCACAAGAAGCACCTAAGCTACGAATTTGTTTTACAATAGTGCTACCGTATTCTTGTTTCCATTCCCATACACGTTTAAGGAACTCTTCACGACCTAAATCATGACGAGATTTCCCTTCCGTTTTCATGATATTTTCTTCTACTTTTACCTGCGTTGCAATCCCTGCATGGTCTGTACCAGGCATCCACAACACGTTGTAGCCTTGCATACGTTTCGTACGAATCAAAATATCTTGTAATGTGTTATCAAGAGCATGACCCATGTGCAATTGACCTGTTACATTTGGTGGCGGTAACACAATACTGAACGGCTCTTTTTCAGTATCTACTTCCTCGTGAAAGTACCCTTTCTCTTCCCAATATGTGTACCATTGTTGTTCAATCTCCTTTGGATTGTAAGTTGTTAAGTTTTTATATTCTTTCATGTGTCCTCCTAGATACAAAAAAGCCCCCCCGTCCATTAGGACGAAAGGGTCTATACTTCCGCGGTACCACCTAGATTATTGCCGTAGCAATCACTCATTATCGTTAACGCTGATCAGCGGGCACACTTACTCTAGTTCACCATGCCAACTCCGAGGCTACCCTCTTTCTATTACATACATTGTTCCACCAACCCAATGCTCTCTGCGATGCGTTCAAAAGATTTTTCCTCTTCTTAGTTATTATCCATATAGTATTAGTATACGTGAAAATATGCAGTACCGTCAATATATTCACTCACAAAACTCTGTTCAACTTTCTAGAGTTATCATACACTTGTGACATCCACTTGCAAACTTATCATATTGTTGACTCATCCACAATATCACCTATGTAAAGTACCCTCATCAAACAATTCAGCATAAGCAGATTACTTACTTTGTAAAGGACACGTTCATCTCATCCAAGGACTTCGTCAAGCTAGGCACATAAACTTGTAAAAATAAATCTACCTCTGGTAATTGCATGTCTACTAATCGTTTGTAAATCGTATCATAAGCAGCATTAAACTCATCATTGCCCGCTGCTTTTTCTGTAACGCATTTCATAAAGGCTGACAAAGTATCTGCTGCTTTCACCAGTACTTCGTATTCATCTGGTATAGACACCAATACGTCCTCATAGGCTGGTTGCACTGGTTCTGGTAATGTACGCCACACCGTTTCATTCGCCAATTGTTCCACTTCCCCGTAGAGAGCGCGCAACTTCGGATTAAAATATTTTACCGGCGTTGGCATATCTCCTGTGAATACTTCACTCACATCATGATACATAGCAAATACTGCTAATCGGTTCACATCGATAGTACCTTCAAAATAGGTGTTCCGAAGAACTCCCAGTTGATGAGCAATCATCGCCGTTTCTAAACTATGACCTTGTAGATTTTCTACCTCTGTATTGCGCATCAAGCTCCAACGCTGAATATATTTCATACGCCCTAACAGGGCAAAAAAATGACTCTCTTCCATGGTACATGCCTCCTTAATCTATTATATTCATTATACAAAAAAAAGCCCATTACCGCTATTCCGGCAATGAGCTATCTACACTTTCGTTTCCGTCTATACATCATACTATCTCCTAATTCTTTATACAACTTAATTATTGATATGGATCATATATTTCTGCCGAAGCAAATACGTCTATATACATAATACCCTCCTTTTCCAATAGTTTCTAACACATTCTACGCACAATTACAGCACTAATAATAAATACAAGCTCATTCTATCACCACCTTTATCTGTCTCCCTAAACCTCATTCACCTATTCTTACCATTCTACGTATACTTCTAATTCCATTGTCTCATCTCCTTTCGTCGTACCTCATGAACACATTATACTCAAACTAGATTACCTCCTTTTACAAAAGTCCCGATAGTTAATTCTAAAGGATATACAGAATTTCAAAGTTGAGATTAAAAATAATATGCTCCTTATCTCCTTTTATGGTACTATAACTATAGATAAAAACATGCTATATCATGCATAACCAAGTTATACGATCCCATAGAAAGGAACCTTATGGCAGCAAACACAAATTTTTTTGCCACCAGTGATGAAACAGAGTCCCGTTTTTATAGTTTTTTAGACTTAATCGCCAAAGGTGGAGTCTACAAAAGTGCCGACAAAGATTTCCATCCTTTTAAAGGCACATCCTATCAAGAAAAGACAAAACAAGCTCACTTTTTTATGGATGCTTTATCACCCCAATCCCTTTATGAATTTTCCTATGGCCGTGCCAAGTTATTAACATTACCTGGTCTTAGTTATTCTCCTTATAATCTAAATCCTTTAGCCTTTGCTCATGTAGTGCGCAAAATGCTGCCTACAGATATTCGACGCAGTCTATACTTATATCATTTAATTGCCACTAAAGATGTACCCCCTAATGAATCTAGCGTCGAAACCTATCAAAATGGATTACAACGCCCTCTACACTATTATGCAAAAGATGATCGTTTTACCGTAAAAGATGATGATGTATTAGAAGAAAGCAATTTAAAACGATACTTAAATGCTATCAATGAAGAAATTTTAATCACCCAAGATGAAACAACGGAATCTAAAATCAATACCACCCAGCTTTATGATAGCGCCTTCTCTACATTAAATGCATTGGGTCTATTAGCTTCTCACCCTACGTTAGAAAATAGCTACATCCTAACCCCAAATCCAATCTTTGCATCGAATCTCACGGAGGATGAGCTAAAAGCTCTGCGCTATGCCTTGGACTTTCAAAAATACATTTCTCCTATCTCTTCCTATGCTCATTATTTACAGTTCAAGTTGGGGTTAATTACATTAGACGAGGGCACTGCTCCAGAAGATATATTAAGCGATCTACACGCAAAAAGAGCTCCTGAACAACCCTCTCCCATCCTAGTACGCCAAATTCCTCCTTTTAAAACATTGTTAGATGATAAACGATTAGCCATCTTAGCTGGTATGAACACATGGTGCACGATTACATCGATTAATCGGGGCAATCCAAAACATACATCAAAACTAGCTACTACAAAAACTCTCAACTACATCAATCAGTTAGAAGAGTCTCTCTATGATTCTCGAGAGTACATATATGGTACAAGCAAGCATAACCGCCCTATGTCACCAATGTCATTAGATTCTGTACAAAGCATTACTAGGGTCCCTGCTAAACCTCTCTCTCGGAAACAGAGGAAAACTCGTACCCCTCATATTGTCTACATAGCATTTCACACTTGTCCTGCTAAAGATTGGGACCAATTACAGCGTATGCTACATCAATTCTGTACACAACGGATATCCATTGAGTGTATTCACCAAGACGGTGAAAATATATCCCCTTTTCTTGTAAAAGTTATATACATGGAAACTACCACCTTATTACCATTCCTATATCAATTAGGACCTTATCTTCAGTTCGTGACTCCTACAGGCGAAGAAATTACAGAAGATATGCCAAATATAGACCACATTCAAAAACTAAAAAATCTTACATTAACTAGAGTAAGGAGTATTTTATCTCATTATGAATCCTAATCCATGCCTTCAACGCTATATGAATTCTGAACACACCTCTGTAGGGGCTTATACCTTCTATTACATACGACTCATCCAGCTACTTCACTTTATCTATATGGACCGAATCAATTGTGACGACCTAGGTGTTGAGTATAATCAGTTAGATCCTAAAGAAATCAGGGCTTGGTTACTACAAGATTATCAACATTCTATAGATAATGGCAGCGCTTCTGAATTGGTGGAGAAAATTATTGAACTATTTTTCATACCTGTCAATGACAGTCATCTAGTGCAACCGCTTTTTGTACCAGATTTACCTTCACCATACATACTAACGGATCGAGAAGTTTTTGCACTATACTTACTTATCAAAGACGAACGGATATTTCCATTCTTATCTGACTCGGTACGAAAAAAATTACACCAACAAATAGAAGAACACCCTTTTTATGGAGCTTTTAAAGAAATTCAAGAAAATTTTGCCTCCACGCGTCCAAAAACACTACGAGATTCTCATATCTTACATTTAGTACATACTGTATTTCATACTATCATAGAAAGTAAACACTCCATCGAAATCATAACTGCTGATGCATCATTTGTGATTACACCTTGTCATTTACGATATTTTGCCAATACTGCTGAATATCATCTCATGGGATTACTCAATGAGCAAGAGTATTTCTATATACCTATGAATCATATACATAGCATCAATATACATAGCTCAACCCCTATTTCTGACCGTTATACTCTACTAGAACAATTATTACAAAATCAGGTACAAACTTTACAACTTCGCGTTACAAATGATAAAAATGCATTACAGAGGGCTTACCACTTATTCGCAGACTACACAAAAGAAACTACTTTAGTTGAAACAATTGTAGATGATGAAGATGAATTACAAGATCATACCTACAATTTGAATATTACCTATTATCCATTTGATGAAGAAGATGTGTATCAAAAAATACTGTCTCTCAGCGCCATGGTCACTGTCATCAGCCCTCTATCCATGCGTGAACGAGTAGTACAACACTTTCAATCCCTATTACAAAACTTAGGTGTCCCTCGCTAAGCTATGCGTTGCGCCTATCATTTCCATTACCTATCCATATTCATAAGGAGACGATATGTCCAAACAAACTAATCTTTATCATGCCCCTACTGTATTGCGCAGCGGTGGCTATGTCGATATACACAATTCCGCCATTACTGTAACTTATGACATGCCCTTTTATGCCATTAGCACCAGCCCCTTTAACGGTGGATTACACCATGTCATGGCGGTACGCAATCAACAGCTCACCTTTTTCGTCACTACTGAAAGTGAACTACCTGGTGGCTCCACCTCTGCCTATTTGGCAAAAGAATGCGTTCAATTAGACTTGCCCATCCATTTTTGCACGGCTTTACTGACTAGCGCCTCTATGGATCGACATGCCTATGTCTGCTTCCAAGAAGGAACTATCATCATAGAAGTTATTGCCACTGCCGGCGTTGAAAAAACAGCCCATCGAGCTGGTGATGGCTATACGTATTACGAAAAAGATGGTACCTTCCATTCTGGAGGTACCATCAACCTATTAGTATTTACCAATTGTGCCCTCACCGATGGGGCTCTCACAAAATCATTGCTAACCATAACGGAAGCCAAAACCGTAGCACTCCAATCCAAGGGGATTACTAGCATCCTATCTGGAGAACCTGCTACAGGTACATCTACGGACGGAGTCATCATGACCATCGACCCAAACGGAGAACTCCTCACAGACTCAGGTACGTTCTCCCAGTTTGGCGATACCTTGGCAAAAGCTGTACGCTCTGCCATTGAACATGCTTTAGACAATGCCGATACTCTGGGTACTTGATACACTGATCCCCCCTAACTTATATAGCTATCTTGTGCCATTTAATAGGCCTGAAAGATATCTTCTAATTCTTCTCGACTTCGCTCTTGTTGTAAAGCTAGCATCAACAATATTCTAGCTTTCACAGGAGGGAGAGAATCGCTAACGATCAGCCCTTCTTTCACATCCGATGAATTACTAGATACAATACCATTTCCAATGCGGGATGACCGCACTTTGGGAATGGTAATTTTTTTGAGTATATCTCGTACCGATTGTGGCAATGTGCCATGACCAAACCCACCCACGATAAGGCCTTGGGATCGCTGTGCTACAAAATCTAGAACGTCTGTATCCATACCTGCATACAAGTTCACAATGCCTACTGCTGGCAAGTCCACTTCCTCACGCAAAATAAATTCGCTATGATTCGTATGCTTACGACATGGCGTATAGTAAAAATAAGCCTGTCCATTTTGCACGCATCCCATATGCCCTAATTGGACATTTCCAAAGGTAGCCACATCAGTAGTGTGTAATTTTGCCACTTCTCTGGCGCTATCGATGTAACCATTCATCACCACTAATACCCCTTGGTTCCAAGCATTTTTACTACGAGCTATCTGCACTGCCTGCAATAAATTAACAGGACCATCTGCACTAAGTGCTGTAGCGGGGCGCATGGAACCGGTCATCACAACAGGCTTATCTGTGTCCACCGTCAAATGCAAAAAGTATGACGTTTCTTCCATCGTATCTGTGCCATGGGTGATGACAATACCACCTATGTCCTCGCGCCCTGCCACTTCATTCACAAGCTTAGCTAGACGCACCCATCGATAGGGGCTCATTTCAGAACTATCTATATTAGAAAATTGCACACTTTCAAAGGGCCCATACGCATCCAATGCTGGTACAGCCTGCATCAAATCATCTACGCCAATGGACCCCGATCTATATTCTGTTAATGCACTAGACCCATTACCAGTCCCTGCAATGGTGCCTCCTGTGCCTATAATCATAATCTTTGAATTGTTCATGTGGTAACCTCCTTTGAAATCACTAATTTTATTATAACATTCCTTACCGCACCAATGACATAGACTTTCATCATAAAAGAATCGTTTATTCCCATATTGACCCCATTCAGTTAATGGAGTATAGTTATTTTATTGAATATTTCATCCAAGTAAGAAAGGTTTTATTATGACACATACTAACTATACAACTAGTGTATTACACTGGTTCCGCGAAATCAGCCAAATTCCTCGTGAATCTGGCAATGAACAAGGCATTAGCGATTTTCTAATGCAATTTGCTAAAGATAGAGGTCTAGAAGCAGAGCAAGACGAAGAATTAAACGTAATCGTTCGTGCAAATGCAACTGCAGGCTATGAAAATCATCCATCTATCATTTTACAAGGTCATATCGATATGGTGGCGGAAAAATCGGATACATCCACTCATGATTTTTCCAAGGACCCTATCGAGCTCATCGAGGACGGTGAATGGTTACATGCCAACGAAACTACTCTAGGTGCCGATAATGGTATCGCTGTAGCGATGGCACTGGCTGTTCTTGATGACCCAACCATCCCTCATGGTCCCTTGGAATGTTTGTTTACTACTAATGAAGAAACAGGCATGAATGGTGCTATGGCAGTGAAAGGTGACCGTCTACACGGACAATATTTGCTCAATATCGATACTGAACAAGAACATGAATTTATCGTAGCCTGTGCTGGGGGCTGTCGTTTGGACCTTACATTACCAACGAACTCTATACCAACACCAGAAGGATTAACTGCTTTGAAAGTCTCTGTAGATGGACTACATGGCGGTCACTCTGGCATCGAAATTGGCGAACAACTTGGTAATGCTGTGACAATCTTAGCTCGCTTATTAGTGGAAGCACAACAAGCATCCCCTATGTCTCTGAGCCATTTTACAGGCGGTTCTAAACATAACGCGATTCCTCGTTTTGCAGAGGCAACTATTCTTTGCCCACCTTCTGATGCAGATGCATTACAAGCTCATATCCAAGCCAACGCTGCGATTATTCGCCACGAATTGACTCCTCAAGACCCAGGTCTACAAGTAACCATCACTCCTTGTGATACTCCTACTACTATCTATAGCGATGCACAAGCACAAACCTTCTTGCAATTCTTATACTTAGCACCTCATGGTGTATTTGGTATGAGCAAAAAACTAGAGGGCTTAGTAGATACAAGTAACAATATCGCTATCGTCGAAGACAATGACACACAATTAGACATTCTTATCTCTGTTCGTAGCTTGACTATGAGTCAACTAGCATACCTACGTGACCGCATCATGACATTGGCAAAAACACATGGCTTCACCGCTTCCGAGCAAGGCCGTTACCCAGCTTGGGAATACGAACGCGGTAGCCGTTTAGAAGAGCAAGCCATCGCACTCTACAAAGAAGTCATCGGTGTAGAACCTCATGTAACAGCTGTTCATGCAGGCCTTGAATGTGGCTTATTAAAAGCACAATTACCAAATACACAAATGATTAGCTTTGGTCCTACTATTTTAGGTGCACACACACCAAAAGAACGGTTACACTTGCCATCCGTAGAAACAGTATCCAAATTCTTATTAACATTGTTAGAAAAACTACAATAACATCATAAAAGAGCTGTACTCACCTGTCACATAGACATGTAGGTACAGCTCTTTTTAATAGGTAAATATAGTTTTAGTTATTGCGCAAGAAACCAAGTTTCCCTAAATCATCTAATGTACTATCTACGACAGTACGACCTTGTAACGGTACAACTTCACCAGATGGCTTCGTTTCATCTACTTTCAAAATTTCATCAGCTACTTTGTAGAGTTCTTCTATGGTTTTTGGCGTTTCTAATTGTTTCATCATCAACACATGGGCAGAGTTAAAGCCAGTAATGCTATCATTGTATAAGTCGGAAATATTGATGAACTTATCACCACCTCGATCCACAACAGTTTGTACATAACTAGCCATCTCTTTTGGTACTGTAGACACACCTTCTTGGAATGTGGTGATTTCTTTTTTCTCTGTTACAGGTGCAATAAACCCACACAATATGAAACGGATAAGCATACTGTATAACTCAATATCATCATGCTCTGTATCGCCTTGTAATCGTTTTAAATCATCTTTGCAGTCAGCAACAGTGAACATTTCTCCTTTACGGCATTGGTTGACAATAGCTTGTTCTATCACATTCGTTGTATCCTGTAATTCCTTACCCTTATTGACCATACCAAAATATAACGAATCTAGCGTAGTAATTAAAAACTCCTCATTGTGACGTAGCAAATGAGCTTGAGACTCATGACATAGCATGGAACGACGGAACTGGGTATCGAAATAAAAATCTAAAATTTGTTCTTTCGTATTCCAATCTCCACTAGACATAGCTTCAATCAATTCTCTGCGTTCTTGTTTCATCCATGTAATAGCGGACAACTGAAAGTCTGTATCGGCTACGTAAACTAAGTTCTGTTTCTTAGCTCGATTAATAAAATCCGTTATATAGACAGGATCATTAATAGGCTCTAAATATTCGTGTGCAATATAGTAGGTTTTATGATCTAAGGCAGAGTCAAAGCTGTCTGTTTTCCAGCCTAAATTAGGCACCACATCTTTAGAGCTTTTGATGAGTTCATTCATATGATGTACAAAAGAAATACCTTTTTCTGTACGTGGTAACAAATCCATGTCTTGATCATACCGTGTAGCAAAGAGCATCATCTCCCGCACTTGATCTAATCGATGCCAACCTGGGTATACGTTATAGGAAACATAGGCTACCCCTCGTTCGGACAAGTTTACATTACAGATCTCCAAAATTTTATCTTTCACCACATCTGGTACCCAAGACCAAATACCATGAACGATAATGTAATCGAAGGTACCGAAATCTTTGTCAATTTTTAGAATATCTTGTTCTATTAATTTGACATTTTTTAATTCCATAGCCTCAATAATTTCATTGCCGATTTCAATTTGAGACCCACTGAGGTCAACGCCTACAAAAGATGCGCCTTGATGGTAGACAGCTTGTCCAATGATGTTGCCCCCCATAGAACAACCTAGTTCTAATACGCGAGCCTCTTTTGCTGGCACTGGATCTAAACCCCATAATTTTGCTTTTGCTTCTAAACTATTAACAGACGTTACCCCAAAGGATTTAGAGGGATATATTAACTCATTATAGGAATCTTTTAAGTGTTTAATCACTGCCGTTTCTTCTTTAGAAATTGCTGTTTTCTTTTTTACGTTCATTATCAATGCCTTTCTTACTAATTGATTCATTTATATATTATCATTTGTATTCTTATCTTCTAACTATATTCAATGTAATCAATTTATTATAACAAATTATTTCTATTTTATCTATGATTCTATAGGGGACACGAAAAATACCCAACCTAAAAACTTAGGTCAGGTATTCTATAGCATAAGATTCGAACACTAGGTACAGATGTACTGATACTTGCCACTCACGTCACCATAATCATTCTTTTTATAATAGACAGCCATTATGCTATAATTTGGTAGTCTTGTGAAAGTTGCCTATAAAACATGCAAAGTCTGTAATAAGATCATAATCGTATAGATTCCAAAACCTGCATATAGTACGTTTAATGTGCGTATTACAATGACCTCTACATCGACACGGCCTTTTTTATATAGTCGTTCATGACGAGCAAAAAATAAATCCGGTTTACAGGAGTTCACCGCTCGTAGAACCAACCGATACATACCTATTGCCATACGAACACCATACACAATAGTCACACAAACAAGGCCCATAAGAACATAGGAAATCCATTCTGGTTCTTGGATAAACCCTTTTACTAGTAAAATACCAAAAATATCGACTACACTCAAAAATAGAAGTCCCATAAGCGCCACATTGGCGATAGTTTGGCCAGATACAAAATTTAAAATATCATGTAGATTCGTTCCTACCGATTCCGGCGTTACTTCTTCTTCATCTTTTCTCATCCATGCATGAATCGCCCATAGTTGGTACACTACCCAGACCGTCATATACGCCAAATAAATATGCAACTCTGTCATACGACTCTCCCTTTCTCCTCTTCATTACATAATCATGTCTTACTGCTCTATACCTAATAGTAACACAGTGCGTGAAATTGTACTACTGGAAAATGATTGGTAGCAGATTTTAAACGTTTTTTACATAACCTATTTCATACATAAAAATAGGATGTATAGCGATGGCTATATACCCTATTAAAATACAATGAGCAGTTATCTAGTATCTTATAGTGCTCTATAGCGTTTCATGATTTGATCAAAAACCTTTGTATTCAACCAACTTTGAAAGTCCGCATTTTTCATCCATAAGTCAAACAATTCTACATTGTCATTAATAATACTTTGAAATACTTCTTTTAACGCTGACCCATATTCTCTTCTAATATTTTCTTCGTCAGAATTGTTTAAAGCATTCCTAAATTTCTTGTTTTTCATAACCATATCTGGTAACTTTCGAATCTGGTCCTTAACATTATCTGCGTCATTCCAATCAATATTGCCGAAATTATCATTGAAATCAACAATAATATTATCTGTTGTATCCAATTCTAAGTCTTCTTTTTTTGCAACACCAATACCTAAACCTTCCACTTCCCCATCTTCATCAGATAAGAGAATGCTAACAGCATTTTGTTTTTCTAGACGATAACTTTCTAAGTCAACCACCTCTAGAATACCTTTTGTGCAGTCTTCTTCTTTTGGTGTTGGCAACCGGTGAATTAATTGCTCAAAGAATATTTCCTTTTTTTCCCATTCAATTTGTCCAATAGGTAAAATAGATGCCAAGAAATTATAGGTCCGTATAAATACTTTTACCCCGCTTTTAAACTCAACTTGTTCTTCCTCACTTAACTCCACATACCTCGATACAGATTGATCTATAATATGGTCAATTTGCTCTCTTTCCTTATTACTCAAAAATGCTTCTACTACAAAATTAACATCTTCCTTTTCATATACATAGGTTTCATCTAGCTTAGTAAGCAAGGCATTTAACTTATTAGGGTCCGTTTCCGATTCTAGCATTGTTTCTCGATAATACGGTTGAAAGGCCTTTTGAATGTCTACGGCATGATTGGCAAAATCTAATACACATGTATCAATTTTATATTTTTTACTGCGATTCAATCGAGATAGCGTTTGAACTGCCTTTACATCATGGAGAACTTTATCTACATACATGGTATGTAACAATGGTTCATCATAACCCGTTTGGTATTTGTCAGCTACAATTAAAATTTTATATTTACTTTCTTTAAACCGTTCTGGTGTCTCTTTATCAGAAAATCCATTTAGGCTAGCTTCTGTGACAAGTTTCCCCTTATATTCTTTTTCTCCTGAAAATGCAATCAACGCTTCAAATCCAGTATTCGAATCTGCCAGTAATTCGCCAATAATATGGTAATATTCAATTGCCCTAGAAATCCCTTCTGTTACAACCATCGCTTTAGCTCCCCCATTAATCTTATTCGCTACAGATGTAAGAAAATGATTCACCATAACGCTAGCTTTTTCACGGATAGGGAACTCTTGTCCTTCCACAAATTTCCTAATTTTCCGCTTTGCTTTCTTTTTATCAAAGATAGGGTTTTCTTCCACTACTTTATATACTTTGTAGTAATTATTATAGCTCGTATAGTTTTTTAATACATCTAAAATAAACCCTTCCTCAATCGCTTGTTTCATAGAGTATAAATCAAATACCTCTCCAAACATTTCAATGGTCTTCGCTTTTGGAGTAGCAGTAAAAGCAAAAAAGCTTGCATTCTTAGGCATCTTTCTAGCTTCAATAAGTTCATTCAATCGATCTTCCATATCTATATTATCTGCAGAGATAGTACCTGATACTGACATATTTAGTGACGCTGCTGCTTTACCACTTTGCGAAGAATGCGCCTCATCAATGATAATAGCGAAATTTTTTTCCTTCAGCTCCGTTCCTATTTTATCGAGTAAATAAGGGAACTTCTGAACCGTAGTAATAATAATTTTCTTACTGTCTATTAAGAGGTTCTTTAAATCCGTAGAGGAATTTGCATGTCCAACTACACTTTTTTCATCAATAAACTTTCGAATATTGTCTGTGATTTGCTTATCCAAATTGAGTCGATCGGTAACCACAATAACGGAATCAAATACCTTTCTATCTTGGTGGTTAACTTCGACCAATCGATAGGCAAGCCATGTTATAGAGTTGCTTTTTCCACTACCTGCACTATGTTGAATAAGATATCTACCACCGACACCTTTTTCCTTTACATCGTCTACTAAACGCGTAACTGCACGATATTGGTGATAACGAGGAAAAATTAATGTTTCTACTCGTTTCGACTTATCTCCTGCAAGGTACACAAAGTCTCGAATTAAACTAGTAAGCGTTTCTTTTTTCAAAAAATATTTCCATAGATAATCCGTCATTGTTCCATATGGGTTAAGTGGGTTTCCAGCCCCACCTTCAACTGTCCCCTTATTGAAAGGCATAAACCTAGTATCTTGCCCCGCAATTTTTGTAGTGAAAGTAATAAAATTTTCATCTACTGCAAAATGTGCCATACACCGCTTAAAACTAAACAAAGTTTCCTTGGTATCACGATCATTTTTGTATTGCTCTTCTGCATCTTTATATGTAAATCTAGAACTAGAGGCTCGACTCTTAAGTTCCATTGTCATAATAGGAAGACCATTTACCATAATAGCTAAGTCTAACTCTAGCCCTCTATTTTTATCAGAATAGGTTAATTGGTTCGTGACTGAAAAAATATTCGTATTAAATTCCTCATAAGAGCTCTGTCTTTTCGGATCTAAGGCATGGTAGAACAGAATCGTTCCAGATGAAGGGTAGCATTTGATCCCATTTTTAAGGACTGAAACAATCCCTCGTCTACGAATCTCTGCATCCAAAAACTTAAAGAATGTGTCCCTTCCAGTGACTTGATTCAAAGATAAGATTTCATACTCCTTTGGTTGTGAACGATGAATAAACTCTAATAAACGAAGTTCATCAATTGCGTATTGTCTGTTATAACTCGACTTCATTTCATTAGGAGGAATATATGTATATCCATTTTCTTCTACCAAATATGTAATAATACTTTGCTCCAACTCCGCTTCCATTTTTGTATCTCTAATCCCCATCTTCTAACAACTCCTCTCCTACGATTTCCTCATCTACAACACTATCCACCTTTTCATAGGCAGGTATAACAACATTGCGAACATCAATTTGACCTGTGACAACTTCGGAGATTAGACTCTCTTTTAATTTACTCAACTCATCAATCCTAACATTAATAATTCCGACATTTTTATTTATAATCCTTTCCATATATTCTATTCCTTCAACATCTTTTATCTGCTCTTCTATACTTTTTAGCTTAATCCTCAAGTTTAATATGTACTCAGAGTTTGCCCTAGGCATTTTAGTTCCATATGTAGAACTATTTACTAAATCAACAAAAGTGTTAGATAACATTAGATATTTCAAGTATTTTGTATTGATTCCTATTGGTTTTACAACTAAAAATTCGGATGAACAATTAGCATAAAAATCAACTAAAATACATTTTGCTAGATACGGCCGTAACTTACCAAATACTATCATACCAGGCTCTACAGCAATACCATCTTCATTTTTTACTAGATCAGTCACTTGTTTATTTAACTCACCTTTATGACTCACAATATTCTCTAACGCAATATAAGGTTGTAAATCTTTACTTCTCAAAGTGATTTGTTCAACTACATTTTTAATTTTTATTCCATCATTAGATTTATTTGAATTACCTATATCAAAGTAGCTATCAAGTTTAGATTGAAATAGTCCATTTAGCTTTTTTATCTTCTCCTTTTCAATAGAAATTAATTTATCAATTTCATTGATTTTCCAGTCCAAATAGTCTGCAATTTGTTTCTGTTCTTGAATAGGAGGAAATGGAATTATAATATTTTTCATTAATTGATAGTTAGTACTCCATAAATCTGCGACAATCCCCTTTCCATTCCTATAAAATTCTTCCTGAAATAGAGTTGACCTTAATAAATAATGCATATACTTTGAGTTTCCTAGCTTAAGAGTAAGCACTATATTAATTAATGATACTGATCCATTAAAAAAGCTTAAACCTGATGACCCCTTTCTATCTGATCGACTATTAATCACAAAATCATTTATTAAAACTTTTTTGCGATTATCACCATCATTTGTCTTAGCCACATTCTCTAACTGCCTTAATATCCCATTTTTAGTTACCGATAAAGGTTCAAATTCTTTATCTGATACTTTTTCTTTCCTTTCATTAAATACGTTTCCCACTTTAAGACTATCCCAATGGCTTGGAACCTCTTGTATCCAAAAGTCCTCTATATTATTATACCCTTCATATCTACTCATACATCCCCTCCAGAATGCTTGCCATTAATCCATCGGATTGTTTTTCCAATTTTTTCAGTCGCTCTACAATAACTTCTACACTATCCAATTGCTTTGGTTTATAGAAATATCTTGTAAAGTTAATTTCATAGCCGATTTGTGTTTTCGCCCCATTTACAAATGCATCAGGATGGTATGGAAGTACCTCCTGATCCATATATGCCTTGATGCCACCATTAAATGTGATAGGTATATTTTCGGTATCCGTACGATTTGAGTCTACAATAACACTGCCTTGCGCATCATACTGTACTTCTGCTCTTTCATCAGAAATAAGCATGGTATCTAGCATACCAGTAGCTTTCAACTTATTAAACGAAGCTCCTTTCACGCCATGACTTTTAATTTGTTTTGTCAATTCTGCTACAAACTTAGCATAGTCAAGGTATATTTCTTCTCTTTGCATTGTTCGTAACGCTTTCAGGTATACCTGTACATTCTCTTTTTTCATTAACTCTTGCATAGCACTTTTTGTGCTTTTCAAGTAACTAGTACCTAGGCTCACTTCATTAATAGTTCCTATTAGTACCCCTACTCGCTCTAATTCATTGACTAATTCTTTCATACTATCTTCATTACACAAGACAGCTTGTCGCAATGGTTGTTCTACCGTCACTTTATAGTAGCCAAACTCTTCATTGTCAAAAATCTTGGAATATTCTGATTCCTTAAAATTCAAATATTCATTGATAATTAACTGACGATTTTCTACTGATAATTCACAATTTTTATTACCAAGATTTTTACGTAATGGTGTCTTTATAGAATTAGCATTAATAAGCTGAATTTTTCCTTTTCTACGTTCATCTTTCCGATTACTTAAAACCCAAATATGTGTAGTAATTCCTGTATTGTAAAACATATTCTCTGGTAATTGAATGATGGCCTCAACTAGGTCATTTTCAATCATATAGCGACGAGCATTACTAGCTCCACCCCCTGCATCACCTGTAAACAGCGCAGATCCGTTATGAACTTCTACAATTCTAGAACCTAGTTCTGTGTCTTTCATTTTAGAGATATTATTCAATAAAAACAGCAATTGTCCATCGCTAACATCAGGTAACATACGAAAGTCATCTTGTTCCTTATAAGATGTAACAAATCGTTGGTCAATAACGCTATTTTTTGCTTTTTGGTCAGTGCCTCCCCCTAAAATAGCTAAATCAGTAGACCAGTTTTTCCCATATGGAGGGTTTGATAGCATAAAGTCGAAATGTTCTCCTACTGTTTGGTCGTTCGAAATTGTGGATCCATAATATACTTTATTAGCATTTGTACTACCACCTTTAATTAATAAGTCTGCTTTAGAAATAGCATATGTTTCGGCATTTACTTCTTGTCCAAACAAATGAATAGAAAACTGCTTTCCGATTTGTTCTGCATAGGATTGTAATTTTTCTTCTGCTACCGTTCCCATCCCTAGTGTTCCGCAAGCTCCATCATAAATAGAGTATGTTCCATCTTTTAGCTTATCCAACACTGGAAGAACCGCAATATCTGCCATTAATTCCACTACATCACGTGGGGTAAAGTGTTCTCCCGCCTCTTCGTTATTTTCTTCATTAAATTTACGAATTAACTCTTCAAATAGAGTGCCCATAGCATGGTTATCTAAGCCTTTGCGAATTACTTCTCCTGCTGAATTAACCTCATCATAAGGGCTTAGATTTAATTCAGAAGATGTGAATTTTTCAATAACCGACCCTAAGATTCCTGCATCAGTCATTTTATTCAGCTGATTATTAAAATCAAACTTTTGAAGAATTTCCTTAACATCTATTGAAAACCCATTCAAATAATCTTCAAAGTTTTTCTTTAGGTTTTGTCGATTTGTTTCATGTTTTAAATCTTTTAACTGGAATTGCGATGTATTATAAAATGGTAGATTAATAGCGGTAGATAATGTTTTATCTACGTCCCACCCATTTTGTTCTGCCATTTCTTTCATTTTTAAAATATTAGCCTTTTCAGACTCAATAATAGTGTCAAAACGTCTAATGATTGTCATTGGTAAAATTACGTCACGATATTTTCCACGTACATATACATCTCGTAAACAGTCATCTGCTACGGACCAAATGAAACTAACTAATTTATTATATTCTAAAGCACTATAGGTACTTCCCATGATTGTTTCTCCTTCATTTTTATATATAAAACATCTATTTATTACTTTTATTCTCCACAACAAATCCTTCTCCAAATCCAAAGCTATCTACTACCTCTCGTTTCATAGCTTGTTCTTGTTGCTGCAAACTAAGTCGTAGTTCCTCTAATTCTTGTATTTTCTGTTCATACCAAGTTACGTATCGGTCTTGTTCATTCAAGGATATCACTGGAATTGGTACCTCTCTCAGCTCAGACACTGTAATTTGTTGTACCGTCGTTCCACGAGAGATTCGTTTCAATAGCCATTGACCGATTAAACTGGTTAAATAAATTTGTAACCATTTTGGATTATACTGACGGTGTTTTACACGTAATCGAACTAAGTTAGCATTAAACAATAACTTATCCATATCACGATCAATAATACCTACTTTATTTGTACCACCTCGGATACTAAGTACCAAGTCATCTTTTTCTAATAGATAATTATCTACCTTACCCGCTTCTGAAGTCGTCCTCACCAAGTTATCATAATTGATTATGCCATAGTCTCCGATATCCATAATACGTAGTACACCATACTCACCATTAGCATCTTCACTTTTAGCAGTTATATTAAGACCACGACCAATGCTTACTATCTTATCCAAAGAGATAGTTTCACGTTTTTCAAATTCATCTGCATTAATAGTGATAGAAACCCCATCTAATTCAACCTCTGTTTCTTCTAGATAATCTAATGGCAATAGTTTTCCTTCTTTAATCTCGGAAAGGGGTACTGTAGTAGCAACGCCTGGAACCTCCTCTTTATTACGATATATTTCTACAATCTGGCGAATACCATCCTCCGTCAATACCTGTGTACGACGTGATACAGTTTCTATCATATCTTTAGACACTTGGATAAACTGTACCTTTCCTTTCATGGTATCGAGTTTGTGATTATTACACACCACAATAGCCCATGGTACAGAAATATTTGGTAATATCCCAGAAGGTACTCCAATCACAGTTTCAATTAAATCATAATTTAAAATACTTTCGCGAATTTTTCCATCCGGACCACCTCTATATAATACGCCATTAAATACAGCAATGATTGCTTTACCATCATGAGGTGTAAGAGATGTTAATGCACTACTCACATTCATCCATTCAGCCGCCATCGGTGCCATCGGTCCAAATGGAAATCTGCTAACCTGTCCTCGTAAAGATTCCGTATTTACTTTTGTCGCAAAATTTGGGAATTGTAATACTCGATCAAATGTAGTATCGGCTGCTAAAAAGTTCGGGTTACTGAACATCTCACCTTGATATAATGCAATATTTTCTAACTTTACATCATGTAGAAAAAGATTAATATACGCACATCCAACTGTTCCTAAGTTTATATCTTGTCCCACCAATGTAGTTTCTTTATTCTCATAGGCAGATAACAAAGTACCTGCCACACCCATAGTTGGATCAAGGACTGTTTGACCTACTCTTAGGTCCCCTAGCTCTACCATTAATTGGTTGATAAATGCTGGTGTCGTACTACCAGCTTCTAACCTATGTACCCATTCTTCATTTAATGCAACATCTAATACTTCTAACGGTGTACACTCCACTAAAATCCGTAATAACTCTCGATACATTGTATCACCAAATTTTTCTGGTGTTGTTTTTACATCATACAAAACGCTCTCTAGTAGGTATGTGTTTGTATTCGGTTGTTTTGAAAGTCTTCCTAACTGTTCCATTGTTTTTACATAAGCCACTTGGTTATCAATCGCAGTACGTTCTGCCAATTGATATAAATCTTTTTGTGTTCCTAAAATAAGACCTCGTAAAGACTCTGGGTGCTCATGAAGTACTAGCGCAACCATAGATAAAAACCCTCTTAGTTGATCACTGCTGATCCGATTAACCATAACATTAGAAACCCACGCTTGTAATTCTTGTTTGCCTTTTTGTGACATAATATCCTCCTATTTATTATAATCTCTATTATTTTTTAGTATTAACTATACTAGTTATTATAAATTAAAAAAATTACTTTTTTTATTTTTATCTATTATATCACACCTCCCTATATTTTTATAGCATTCGTATTCCTTAAATTAGTATTACCAATACTATGAAACCAAATTGAAATAAAAAAGATTCTTTACTAGTTACCGGTTAGCTAATTTATCTGTACCTTTATTATACATCAAAAACAAATCCTGTCAATATTATTTTTTAGTATTATTTATACTATTTTATAGTTTTGTATTCTAAAATGTTCTAATATTCTTATTTATATACAAAAAGAAGCTGTAACTCAATGTACTATTGTACATATTTATTACAGCCACTTTTACAAATAATATTAGAATTTATAATTAAGATCTGTCCGCACTAAGTTAGGTACTTTATGTCCTTGTTGATCTTTTGCATTCACCGTTCCATATACAGCTAAACCTACATTTTTAACAATCGCATATTTTGCACTAACCATCCATGCTTTATAGTTTTGTGTAAATGGTGTTGTTAGTCCCGTAGAAAGAACTGGCGCAAATGTATCAAAGTTATAATATTGGACTTTTGCATTCCATGTACCGGCTTTTTTCATATCATAATTACCATATGCAATACCAGCTACCCAGGCATTCGAATGTTTAAAGTCTTTGAATTTAGCAAATTCAGCATCAACTTTTACCTTCTTGCCTAATGCGATATCACCATAAACCCCATAAAAATCAAGGCTATCTCCTATTTCTGGACGCTCACTTGCAACAATGTAGGCATGTTTTCCTAACAAATCAGTTGTTAATTTCACTCCAGCATCAACTTTTTTACGATTAACTTTTGTATAGAATGCACCTATATTTGCCTTTCTTCCTAGTTTTCCATCCACTTGGAATACAACTAATTCCGGATTAATTTCTTTTTTTAAGTCCAATGTTTTATTTCTTGCAGGTACATGCATAGTTCTTGCAACTTCCCCTTCACCTAAGATCTTAGTTGCACTACCAAATACAGCATTAATACCTAACGATTTTGCATAACCATATGTAACGGAAGCATTTAAATTATTTGTACCTACTGCTAGTTTTCCACCCTCTAAAGTATCGTCAAAGGTTAAACCACTACCAATTACATTGTCATAGCGACCTATTGTTCCAGTTGCATATTTACCAAATTGATGTTGAAGATACGCATTATCTAATTCAACATTTGTTTTTTCATTACTACCAAATTCCTTATTAGCAATTATCATGCGAATACCCGCTTTTGTATTCTCATTAATCTCTCCTTCCAAATGAAGACGAGTTCTATATGTAAATTTACTACGATCAATAAGTTTTGCCGCTTTATACATATCTACATCTGCATTATCGAGTTCCATAACTGCTTTTTCTAGGTCTTTTTTGGCCACTTCTACTGCAGTCATTTTGTCTTTCTTATCTGCCTCTGTTGCATCATTTAGAGCTTTTTCCGCATTTTTCAAACTTTCTTCAGCTTTTCTCACCTTTGTACTTGCATCATAATAAATATCTCGTGCCGGCTTCCCTACCTTTGTCTCATCTTTTTTATCAGCCTTAGCTTTTGCTACTGCAGCTTTATACTCTTTATCTTCATCTTGAAAGTCAGAAAAAGTTTTATACTCTAAGCTTCCATAGCTAGAAGCAAAATGATCTACGCGTACACGTGCATCTCCAGTAAATTTAATATTCCCTACTTTATTTTCCAAATTAGATACTCTAACTCCAAGACTCCCTAACTCTGCAGAGAATTCATTTGCCAATCGATTGATAACTTCATTTTGTGCCACGTCTACACTGTCTTGATGTGCTAAAGCTTTTGCTACCATTTGAGCCATTTCGTAACGAGTAATTTTATGTTGACCCATAAACGTACCATCTGGATACCCTTCAATTACACCTTGTGCTGCTAATTGAGCCACTGCTTTATATGCCCAATCCTGTGGTGTCACATCAGAAAATGGATGTGCTGCAAATGCAGATGTAATACCCAATACTGCTGTTGCTGTTAATACTGCTAACCGTTTTTTCATGATACTACTCCTTTTCTAAAAAGAAACCATCGATCGAGCAGAGTATGTCTTCCTTGATACCAATCAATGCATTTATAATCCCCATGTTTTCTCACTTGACACGGAGGGGTATAGATTACTCTACTCTTATCTCAAATTATATCACCTATTATTCAATTTGAAAACTTTTTAAAGATTTTAAAAATCAAGCAAAATAGTTAATATTTAATATTTTAATTATGACAATATATAGCCCTATATATCCCCACCTTAGTCATGTAAATTACCTATATTTTGCAAAAAAATAATGTTGGAAACTACTCGTATATGAGTAGCCCAACATTAAGTATACAGCCTTTAAAAAGAATTCTAAAAAATTTTAAAGCACTGCGAACATATCTATGTTTTAGAAAAAAATATTATTTTCCCTCTTTAACTTGGAAAATTTCTCCTGTGAAAGCGTCAATTTTAATTTCTACTTCACGTGTTAAGGTTTCTCCATCGATTTCATAATGAGCACGACCATTATCTGTATCAAACTTCACTTTTTCAATGCGATAATCAGGGTATGCGGTTTTAAAGATTTCCATCGCTTTTTCTTGTGTAATTTGTACTTGTTGCTGTGTTGCTTGTGGCGCTACGGCTCCTGCTTGCTGTTGTACAGCACCATTTGTCGTTCCTGCTGGTGTTCCATTCACCACTGGTGCTACTTGGATAGCCCCTTTTACAGCTGGAATGGCACGGGTGTACTGTTCACGATCTTGATACCAGAACCAGCCCATTGCACAACCTGTCACGATTACGCCTACTAAAAAAGAAATAATGCTTCGTTTCATACTATGTCTCCTCAATCAAATGTTACATTCTTAACTTGCATATAGAAATTGATATCTGCTTATACTACATTTACAAAGTGCATCTATATCATACATCTGCATCGTATATCTACATATTTCTATATAACTCATAGGAGTATAGTATCATATCTCTATTTCTATGGGCAAGAGGCAGAGCCAAACTTCATCAAACTTTTAAACTACGCCTCTTATACTATCTATCATTACAATATCTAGAAAGTGTGAAACTTCTATTATCTCGCTATATTAGCATTCTATGGTATTAGAGTTGTAATTGAATCCTCACAGTACATCATAGATTTTATAATGTCCTAAGACTTGCAAGTAATTGGACAGTTCTCGTACTTCTGTTAACGCTTGTTGTACTTCTGCTTCACGGCCTTCCCCCTCAATGTCGATATAGAAAAAGTACTCCCACGGCGTGTGCATACATGGTCGTGATTTAATATTGACCATGTTCAGCTGATGATTTTCAAAAACTCGTAGGACTTTCACCAGTGCCCCTGGCGTATTCGGTGTTTGTACGATGATGCTCAGCTTGTGGGCATCACGGATCACTACGTCCTTGTGGGTGATGATGAAGAATCGCGTAAAGTTTTCCTTAAAATTTGCAATGTCCGGCGCCAACAGTGTGAGGCCGTATAGTTCTTTCGCAGATGCATTAGCAATGCATGCTTTCGTCACATCCTGCGTATCACTTACATATTTCGCGCTCATGGCGGTATTGTTCATAGGTCCTAATTGCCATGAACTGTGAGTTGCCAAAAATTGTGAGCATTGCATGAGGGCTTGCTCATGAGAATACACCTCTTGAATCGTATCTAAGGTCGCACCTAGTACACCTAGCAAACTATGACTGATGCGATGGCGCACTTCTCCTACGATGTGAATGTTCTTATCCTTGATCAAATCCGTACTATCTCGCACTTCCCCAACGATGGAGTTTTCAATGGGCAATATGGCATAATCGATGCGCCCTTCATGAACAGCCTGCACAAGTTCCCGATGACTTTGACAGCGTTCAATCCGTTGCCCTTCCACGGATCCGCCTTTTTCTATATATTTTGAAAGTACATTCTGTAACACTTCATAAGCATAGGCCCCAGGTACACCTGTGTAGCCTAGCACAGAATGCGCCAGCTGTAAATCTGTAACTCTTTCATCTGCCATGGTAACTCCTCCTATTTCCCTGTTCTTACCAAACATGTTTACATGGAATATTTTACACTGCCCAATACTGACATATGTATTCTATTATACACAAAAGAACCTAAAAACTTAACTGACCTTCATACACTCAATATCCAGTTCACCTCGGTATCGCCTATACACTTTCTTATAAAAATATAAAATATCATTGCTATATGGATACACCTATGCTAAAATATGGTTAGTATATTCGCAAGAGAGGTCCATAAGTATGGTGCGCCCCACCATGGATATACTAATACGCAATATCAGCCGAGCAATGTCTCGGCTTTTCTTTTTATCTAGTAGGAACTCATTTCCTACCACCTATCACATGCACTTTAATTAGAAAAGGAGTGATACCATGCAACGAACTATCTATCTCGGTGGTGGATGTTTTTGGGGCTTAGAAGCCTATTTCAAACGCATCCCTGGCATTATAACAACCTCTGTAGGCTATAGCAACGGGCATCATGCCAACCCTTCCTACGAAGAGGTCTGCCATGGCAGTGGCCATGTGGAAACTGTAAAAGTGACTTATGACGATACAACCATATCCCTGTCTCAAATCATTCAATATTTTTTACGGGTAGTGGATCCTTTCAGTGTTAACAAACAAGGTCCTGACACAGGTATCCAGTATCGCAGTGGCATCTATTATGAAAGTCTCGAGGATAAAGCTACTATCGAAGAGGTCTTGGCCTTAGCCAACTCACACTATCGTGAACCGTTTGCGATTGAAGTGCTGCCCCTCGATTCCTTTTACCCTGCCGAAGACTATCACCAAAATTATTTAGACACGAATCCTGGTGGATACTGTCATATCAACTTGTCCAAAGCCTATGAACCACTCATTGAGGAAGATGGGTATGCGAAAAAATCTGATGAGGAGCTAAAACGTGAATTGGATCCTCTCGCCTACGCAGTGACACAACAAAGCGACACCGAAAGGCCCTTCTCCCATCACTATACGGAAGAGTTTCGCCCTGGTCTGTATGTAGACGTAACTACGGGAGAACCTTTGTTTATGTCCTCTGAGAAATTTGATTCTGGCTGTGGTTGGCCTAGCTTTGCCAAGCCTATCAACAGCGATGTAATTCGGTACTACCAAGATAATAGCCTCTTTGGGCATACTCGCATTGAAGTGCGCAGCCGCATTGGTGATGCCCACTTAGGTCATGTCTTTGAAGATGGACCTAGAGATATGGGAGGCCTGCGATACTGTATAAACGGCGCTGCCCTACGCTTCATTCCCCTCGAAGAGCTAGAGGCACAAGGCTATGGGGCTTTCTATGAAATCATTGAAAAATCTATTGACAAATAGGCGATTCGATGATTTGACACCGCAGTATATGTGTGATAGGATTGACTTGTAAATGTATATCTAAAAGCGAGGAACTTTATCGTTGGTGCTCCCCACCACAGAATGAGTTATCATTCTGAAAGCGCGGAACTTTACCGTTGGTGCGCCCCACCATAGAATGAGTTATCATTCTAAAAGAGAGGCCCTATACAGTATGGTGCACCCCACCATGGATATACTTTATTTGCAATATGAGCCGGGATGTATCTCGGCTTTTCTTTTTATGGACAATAGGTGATTTATATGAATACGCAGCCAAACTTAAGCTTTTATAAAATAAACGAAACATATATCGAATCATTACAAATCATTGATCCAGATGTTAGAATTTCAACTGGAGATAAACGAACTCGCCCCTATGTAGGCATAGTCCTTACCATAAAAGATAGATTATTTTTTGCACCGCTCTCTTCTCCAGCTAAATTTCCAAGTACATTAGATGCTAATGAGCTACAAATTGCTAAAGCAAAAAAATCCAATATTGAAAAAAGACGTATCAGTATAAAAGTTTTCAGCAATAAACACGTTCATCTTTGCAATGTTATTATCGGAAAAATAATTCCTGTTCCTAGTTCTCAAATCACTGAAATTTCTATCAATAACTTGCTAGCATCTTCAGACTCTTCTGTTAAAAAATATGGCGACTTATTACAAAAGGAATATTACGCCATTAACGCTATAAAAGATACAATTTATGATAAAGCATTACACTTTTACAAAAAATCCTTAACTAACACCTTACCTAAGCATAATAAAACACATTGCGTAAACTTACAAAAAGCAATCGCCTATCATGATTCTTGGATAGAAGAGCATGCATAACATTTTCTCTCGTACCATCATAAATAATTATGTCTAACATATGCATGCACACCCTAATATCCGCCTCACCATAATACATTAGTCTAGGCGATGCTTACATATAAATGGATATCTAAATTATACAAGTAAAAATGAATGCCATATACTCTAAAGCAAATCTCAGTAAACCCTAAATTTGCGAAGGAGTACATGGCATTCTTTCATTTGCTATATAAAAGATTTTCCCAGAAGGTAAAGCTTATCCTAAGTGTGCTATGACAGCGTCAGTCATGCCTTGGGTATTCACTTTTGTGAATCCTTCACGGTACATATCGCCTGTGCGATACCCCGCATCAAGAACGGCTGTGACTGCTTGTTCAATGGAGTCTGCTACTGCTGGTAAGTCCAAGGAATACCGACACATCATAGCCGCAGACAAAATCGTACCTAGTGGATTGGCAATGCCTTGTCCTGCAATGTCTGGCGCTGATCCATGGATTGGTTCATATAAGGAAGTCCCTGTACCGATGGAGGCAGATGGCAACAAGCCAAGGGAACCAGAGATAACAGCCCCTTCATCGCTCAAGATATCGCCGAATAAGTTTGTTGTCACTAACACATCAAATTGACCTGGATTCGTCACTAGTTGCATAGCTGTGTTGTCTACATAGTAGTAATCCATGGAAATATCTGGATTCGCTTCCGCTTTTTCTTTCGCAATTTTACGCCATAAACGAGAAGACGCCAATACATTAGCTTTGTCTACGCTGACTACTTTGCCGGACCGTTTACGTGCTGTTTCTACTGCTACGTCCATAATGCGTTCTACTTCATAACGAGCGTAGGTCTCTTTGTCCCAAGCAAATTCTGTTGGTCCTTCCCCTTGTGCTTCTTCCCGTTCTCCAAAGTAGATACCACCTGTTAATTCGCGAACGATAACGAAGTCAACATTTTCTACCAATTCTGGTTTCAACGGAGAGAACTCTCGCAATGCTGGATAGATTTTCACTGGTCGCAAGTTGCAGAACAAGCCCAATGCTTTGCGCAACCCAAGAATGGCTTTTTCTGGACGGATAGACGGATCTACATCATCCCATTTAGGACCGCCTACAGCACCTAGTAATACAGCATCTGCTGCTTGGCACGCATCGATCGTATCTTGTGGCAATGGCTCTCCGAAAGCATCGATAGCTGCACCACCAGCTTTTTTCTCAATCCAATTGGCTGTCATACCGGCTTTGGCAAACGCTGCGTCCACCACCGCACGTGCAGAATTTGTTATTTCTTCCCCAATGCCGTCACCAGCAATTAGGACAATTTGTTTTTCACTCATAGTATTCCTCGTTCTGAAAGTCTCTACACTATACTAAAATATTCTACCTATCTAGTATTCATACAATAGGCAATACCACTAGGCTAATCAACACTAGCTTAGCCTAGGATACTTTATTAACAAACTTAATCTTGTCTTGTTTTCGCAAAGTTTACTAGTCCACCTGCTTTGGCAATGTTTTGCACAAATTGTGGTAATGCCGTTCCCTGGTAGCTTTCACCAGTTGTCACATTATGTACAACACCTGTAGCCATTTCTACAGCGATTTCGTGACCTTCTTGAATGCGATCCACTGCCTCACCAATTTCGATTACAGGCAAACCGATGTTGATAGCATTGCGGAAAAAGATACGAGCAAAGCTATCTGCTACGATGCAAGAAATGCCTTTTTCTTTAATCACCGCTGGCGCATGTTCACGAGAGGAACCACAGCCAAAGTTTTTGCCAGCCACCATGATTTCACCAGCTTTCACATTCGGTGCAAAGGTAGTGTCAATATCTTCCATGGCATGTTCTGCCAATTCCGCCATATCCGCAATAGCCAAATAGCGCGCTGGAATGATTACGTCTGTATCTACATTGTCGCCGTAGCGCCAAATCGTTCCTTGAAAGTCTGCCATATTATACCTCCTCAGGGCTTGCTAAATACCCTGCTACTGCACTTGCTGCCGCCACATAGGGGCTTGCTAAATATACTTCACTATCCACATGTCCCATACGACCACGGAAATTACGGTTTGTCGTAGAAACAGTGCGTTCTCCCTCTGCCATGATACCCATGTAACCACCTAAGCATGGACCACACGTTGGTGTACTTACGGCACAGCCTGCTTCGATGAAGATATCCATTAAGCCAGCTTTCACAGCTTGGTTATATACATCTTGAGATCCTGGGATAACGATGCAACGCACGAAGTCCGCTACCTTGCGACCTTTAAAAATTTCTGCGCACATTTCTAAATCTTCAAAGCGACCATTCGTGCAAGAACCGATGATAACTTGGTCGATTTGAATACGTTCTTCTTTCACAATGTCTTTCATGTAATGCGTATTAGAAGGAAGATGTGGGTACGCCACTACTGGTGTTAATTCGTCTAATTGAATTGTCACTACTTGGCAATATTCTGCATCTTCGTCGGCTGCGATTGGTTCAATAGGACGTGTGATACGACCTTGGATATACTCCTCTGTTACTGCATCGTAAGGGAATACACCGCATTTACCGCCCGCTTCAATAGCCATGTTACAGATAGTCAAACGGTCTGCCATTGTCATGTATTGCACGCCAGATCCATGGAACTCAAGAGCTTTATAGCGGGCTCCATCCACACCGATTTTACCGATTAAATCCAACACAATATCTTTACCAGAAATCCATTTTGCAGGTTTTCCTTCTAACACGACTTTGATAGTTTCTGGCACTTTGAACCACGTTTTGCCTTCTGCCATAGCGACTCCAGCATCCGTAGAGCCCACACCAGTAGCAAAGGCATTCAACGCGCCATACGTGCAAGTGTGAGAGTCGGCGCCGATGATCATTTCCCCTGGTCCAATCAAACCTTGTTCTGGTAACAATACGTGTTCAATACCCATACGACCTACCTCAAAATAGTGGGTAATCTTATGTTGTCGCACAAAATCACGCATCACTTTAGCTTGTGTTGCAGATTTAATATCTTTATTCGGCGTGAAATGGTCCGGTACTAAGTAGATACGGTCCGCATCGAATACAGGTTTACCGATTTTTTCAAACTCTTTTTTTGCCGGCGGAAATGTAATATCGTTCATCAAGATGAAATCTAATTGACACTCGATCATTTGACCTGCTTTCACCTCTGCAAGCCCTGCATGGCGTGCCATATTTTTTTCTGTAATCGTCATACCCATGACATTAGCCCTCCTGGTTTCCAAACTCTTGTTCTAATTCTTTTGCTAAATAAAATGCATTCACTGCATTGATATAAGCGTTTACACTGGATTTTACAATATCTGTGCTCACCCCACGACCTTGGAATTTGCGGCCATTATAGTTGACTTTCACAACCGCCTCGCCAAGGGCATCCTTACCCACTGTTACGGAACGGATTTGGAAATCTTCCAACACAAACGGTGTATTCACTAGTCGTTCGATAGCTCTGAAAGAAGCATCTACTGGGCCATCACCGACAGCGGCATCCATGCGTTCCCCATTCGGTGTTAATACACGAATACTCGCAAGAACATACCCATTTTGATCAGAATGGTAATCGTGTTGTACCACGTGGAATGCATGTTTATGATGCATGGTATCCATCACTAACGCATAAATATCTTCATCGAAGACTTGTTTTTTCTTATCTGCTAAGGCTTTAAACTGAACGAACAACTCATTGACACGTTCTTCTTCTAGCTGAAAGCCTAGATTCACTAGATGATCTTCAAAGGCATGACGACCAGAATGTTTACCTAATACGATAGACGTTTTTTCTGCTCCTACGCTGGCAGGAGTCATGATTTCATACGTTGTTGGATTGTTCAACATGCCATGTTGATGAATACCAGACTCATGGGCGAAGGCATTAGCACCTACGATAGCTTTATTAGGAGATACAGCCACACCGCAAAGTTTACTCACCAATTTACTAGTGCGAGTGAATAATGGTGTGTTGATATGTACATCAAATGGATATTGGTCATGACGTGTTTTGATGGCCATCACCACTTCTTCGATAGCCACATTACCAGCTCGTTCCCCTAAGCCATTCATCGTACATTCCACTTGGCGAGCTCCAGCTTCGATAGCTGCCAATGTATTAGCATTAGCAAGACCTAAGTCATTGTGACAGTGTACACTGATAATGGCGTTTTCGATGCCTTTCGTATGCTCTTTGATGTAGCGAATACGACTACCGAATTCTTCTGGTGTCATGTAACCTACTGTGTCTGGTACATTCAAGATGGAAGCGCCACCTTCGATAGCTACTTCAAAGACACGGCATAAATAATCTAGATCTGTACGAGATGCATCCTCTGCAGAGAACTCGATTTCATCGAATTTACCTTTCGCAAACTCAAGGATATGTTTCACAA